>NZ_PQFE01000030.1:0-5540 GCF_022342445.1 Tessaracoccus sp. ZS01
GTTGATCGAGTTGCCCCAAGCGGGAATCGCACGGAAAATGGTGTGGTTGAAGCGTGGGTCGCACCCGAAACTTGAGAACTCAACAGTGTGCTTTAAGTCAATGCCAAATACATGCACTGGCAAGGCTTTTCGGAGTCTTGTCGTGCGAACCCGTCTCCCAGCTTTGGTTGGGGATGGATTCCTTTGAATTAATATTGATTAAAGTCCAGTTTTTTGGATTTTGTCGGTATCAAACTAGTTGACAGTTGAGCAGGTGCCTTTTGGGGTGTCTGTACTGATAATTTTCAACGGAGAGTTTGATCCTGGCTCAGGACGAACGCTGGCGGCGTGCTTAACACATGCAAGTCGAACGGTAAGGCCCTTTCGGGGGTACACGAGTGGCGAACGGGTGAGTAACACGTGAGTAACCTGCCCTTGACTTTGGGATAACTCCTGGAAACAGGTGCTAATACCGGATACCAGCCTTCACGGCATCGTGTTGGTTTGAAAGCTCCGGCGGTCAAGGATGGACTCGCGGCCTATCAGCTTGTTGGTGAGGTAGTGGCTCACCAAGGCTTCGACGGGTAGCCGGCCTGAGAGGGTGACCGGCCACATTGGGACTGAGATACGGCCCAAACTCCTACGGGAGGCAGCAGTGGGGAATATTGCACAATGGACGCAAGTCTGATGCAGCAACGCCGCGTGCGGGATGACGGCCTTCGGGTTGTAAACCGCTTTCAGCAGGGACGAAGCGAGAGTGACGGTACCTGCAGAAGAAGCACCGGCTAACTACGTGCCAGCAGCCGCGGTGATACGTAGGGTGCGAGCGTTGTCCGGATTTATTGGGCGTAAAGAGCTTGTAGGCGGTTTGTTGCGTCGGTAGTGAAAACTCAGGGCTTAACCCTGAGCCTGCTTCCGATACGGGCAGACTTGAGGAAGGTAGGGGAGAATGGAATTCCTGGTGAAGCGGTGGAATGCGTAGATATCAGGAGGAACACCAGTGGCGAAGGCGGTTCTCTGGACCTTTCCTGACGCTGAGAAGCGAAAGCGTGGGGAGCAAACAGGCTTAGATACCCTGGTAGTCCACGCCGTAAACGGTGGGTACTAGGTGTGGGGTTCATTCCACGAACTCCGTGCCGCAGCTAACGCATTAAGTACCCCGCCTGGGGAGTACGGCCGCAAGGCTAAAACTCAAAGGAATTGACGGGGCCCCGCACAAGCGGCGGAGCATGCGGATTAATTCGATGCAACGCGAAGAACCTTACCTGGGTTTGACATATGCCGGAAACATCTAGAGATAGGTGCCCCTTTATGGTCGGTTTACAGGTGGTGCATGGCTGTCGTCAGCTCGTGTCGTGAGATGTTGGGTTAAGTCCCGCAACGAGCGCAACCCTCGTCCTATGTTGCCAGCGGGTAATGCCGGGGACTCATAGGAGACCGCCGGGGTCAACTCGGAGGAAGGTGGGGATGACGTCAAGTCATCATGCCCCTTATGTCCAGGGCTTCACGCATGCTACAATGGCCGGTACAAAGAGCTGCGAACCTGCAAGGGTGAGCGAATCTCAAAAAGCCGGTCTCAGTTCGGATTGGGGTCTGCAACTCGACCCCATGAAGTCGGAGTCGCTAGTAATCGCAGATCAGCAACGCTGCGGTGAATACGTTCCCGGGGCTTGTACACACCGCCCGTCAAGTCATGAAAGTCGGTAACACCCGAAGCCGGTGGCCTAACCCCTTGTGGGAGGGAGCCGTCGAAGGTGGGACCGGTAATTAGGACTAAGTCGTAACAAGGTAGCCGTACCGGAAGGTGCGGCTGGATCACCTCCTTTCTAAGGAGCCTGTAGCAGCACAGTTTTTGACTGTGGTGCTCATGGTCGTGTTCTGGGACAGATGTTTCCAGCGCGGCCGGCACCGGAATGTGGAACATTGACTTTTGAAGTTCGGAGGAAGTCGTTTCTCGTCAGTACAGCCTGGGTCCTTGTGGTCTGGGAGTGGAAAGTCGGGGGATGGTGGGTGTCGAGCTAAGCACGCTGTTGGGTCCTGAAGGGTCGGTTGTTTGTGCAACGCCTTCTAGCGGACCATGGTGGCAGTCGCCTTTCGAGGTGGTTGTTGTCCTGGGCTCGCCCGTATTTTGAGAACTTCACAGTGGACGCGAGCATCTTTGTAGATTTTTTGACAAGCTACTAAGTGCGATCGGTGGATGCCTTGGCACCAAGAGCCGATGAAGGACGTTGTAACCTGCGATAAGCCATGGGGAGCTGGTAAACGAGCTTTGATCCGTGGATTTCCGAATAGGGAAACCTTGAAATACCGGAGTCATGTCCGGCAACCTCTGCCTGAATATATAGGGCAGTTGGAGGGAACGTGGGGAAGTGAAACATCTCAGTACCCACAGGAAGAGAAAACAATAGTGATTCCGTTAGTAGTGGCGAGCGAACGCGGAAGAGGCCAAACCTCGTGTGTGTGATAGCTGACAGGCGTTGCATGCGGGGTGTTGTGGGGCCGTTCTGGTTGCGCTGTCGAGCAGCCACAGAGTAAAAAATGATCAGTGAAGTTGAAGTGTCTGTGAATGGCACAGCAGAGAAGGTAAGACTCCTGTAGGCGTAAGTTGATCACTCTGGAGCGTCACCCCAAGTAATGCGGAACCCCTGAAATTCCGCATGAATCTGGCGGGACCATCCGCTAAGCCTAAATACTCCTTGGTGACCGATAGCGGACAAGTACCGTGAGGGAAAGGTGAAAAGTACCCCGGGAGGGGAGTGAAATAGTACCTGAAACCGATCGCATACAATCCGTCGGAGCCTTTCGGGGTGACGGCGTGCCTTTTGAAGAATGAGCCTGCGAGTTAGTGGTACGTGGCGAGGTTAACCCGTGTGGGGAAGCCGTAGCGAAAGCAAGTCCTAATAGGGCGTTTTTAGTCGCGTGCTCTAGACCCGAAGCGAAGTGATCTATCCATGGCCAGGTTGAAGCGACGGTAAGACGTCGTGGAGGACCGAACTCACTTGGGTTGAAAACCGAGGAGATGAGCTGTGGATAGGGGTGAAAGGCCAATCAAACTTCGTGATAGCTGGTTCTCCCCGAAATGCATTTAGGTGCAGCGTCGCATGTTTCTTACCGGAGGTAGAGCACTGAATGGTCTAGGGGGCCCACAAGCTTACCGAAATCAGTCAAACTCCGAATGCCGGTAAGTGAGAGTGCGGCAGTGAGACTGTGGGGGATAAGCTTCATAGTCGAGAGGGAAACAGCCCAGATCATCAGCTAAGGCCCCTAAGCGATAACTAAGTGGAAAAGGATGTGGAGTTGCGGAGACAACCAGGAGGTTGGCTTGGAAGCAGCCACCCTTGAAAGAGTGCGTAATAGCTCACTGGTCAAGTGATTCTGCGCCGACAATTTAGCGGGGCTCAAGTTATCCGCCGAAGCTATGGCATTCACACGTTTAAACCGTAAGGTTGTGTGGATGGGTAGGGGAGCGTCGTGTGCGCAGTGAAGCGGCGGGGTGACCCAGCTGTGGAGAGCACACGAGTGAGAATGCAGGCATGAGTAGCGAAAGACGGGTGAGAAACCCGTCCGCCGAATATCCAAGGGTTCCAGGGTCAAGCTAATCTGCCCTGGGTAAGTCGGGACCTAAGGCGAGGCCGACAGGCGTAGTCGATGGACAACGGGTTGATATTCCCGTACCGGCGAAATATCGCCCCTGCCGAACTGAATGATGCTAAGCACGCGAGGTGTGGTGATGTCTTCGGACGGATCTTCACTGAGTCTGTGACCCAAGTTCATAGTAGGCAAGCTGCGGAGGGACGCAGGAAGGTAGCTCTTCCCGGTTTTGGATATACCGGGTCAAGTGTGTAGGGCGAGACGTAGGCAAATCCGCGTCTCATGCGCCTGAGACATGATGTGTCGGCAACTTTGGTTGTCGTAAGAGTGATCCTATGCTGCCTAGAAAAGCTTCGTGAGCGAGATATTAGCCGCCCGTACCCCAAACCGACACAGGTGGATAGGTAGAGAATACTAAGGCGATCGAGAGAATCGTGGTGAAGGAACTCGGCAAAATACCCCCGTAACTTCGGAATAAGGGGGACCTGATGCGTATTAGAATTTACTTCGAAAGCGTTGAGGGTCGCAGAGACCAGGCCCAAGCGACTGTTTACTAAAAACATAGGTGCGTGCTAAGTCGTAAGACGATGTATACGCACTGACTCCTGCCCGGTGCTGGAAGGTTAAGGGGAAGGGTTAGCCTCACGGCGAAGCTTAGAACTTAAGCCCCAGTAAACGGCGGTGGTAACTATAACCATCCTAAGGTAGCGAAATTCCTTGTCGGGTAAGTTCCGACCTGCACGAATGGAGTAACGACTTGGGCGCTGTCTCCACCACGAACTCGGCGAAATTGCATTACGAGTAAAGATGCTCGTTACGCGCAGCAGGACGGAAAGACCCCGGGACCTTTACTATAGTTTGGTATTGGTGATCGGTGTGACTTGTGTAGGATAGGTGGGAGACTTTGAAGCTTGGACGCCAGTTCAGGTGGAGTCATCGTTGAAATACCACTCTGGTCACTCTGGTTATCTAACCTAGGTCCATTATCTGGATCAGGGACAGTGCCTGATGGGTAGTTTGACTGGGGCGGTCGCCTCCCAAAAGGTAACGGAGGCGCCCAAAGGTTCCCTCAGCCTGGTTGGCAATCAGGTTTCGAGTGTAAGTGCACAAGGGAGCTTGACTGCGAGAGAGACATCTCGAGCAGGGACGAAAGTCGGGACTAGTGATCTTCTGGTGGCACATGGAAGCGCCAGGACTCAACGGATAAAAGGTACCCCGGGGATAACAGGCTGATCTTGCCCGAGCGTCCATAGCGACGGCATGGTTTGGCACCTCGATGTCGGCTCGTCGCATCCTGGGGCTGGAGTCGGTCCCAAGGGTTGGGCTGTTCGCCCATTAAAGCGGCACGCGAGCTGGGTTTAGAACGTCGTGAGACAGTTCGGTCCCTATCCGCTGCGCGCGTAGGAGTCTTGAGAAGAGCTGACCTTAGTACGAGAGGACCGGGTCGGACTAACCTCTGGTGTGCCAGTTGTTTACCAAAAGCACGGCTGGTTGGCTACGTTGGGACGTGATAACCGCTGAAAGCATCTAAGCGGGAAGCACACTTCAAGATGAGGACTCCCACAGAATAATCTGGTAAGGCCCCTTGTAGACCACGAGGTGATAGGTCGGATGTGGAAGCACAGCAATGTGCGGAGCTGACCGATACTAATAGGCCGAGGGCTTGTCTTTCTACAAAGATGCTACGCGTCCACTGTGAGGTTCCCGAGATACGGTCGGGAACACACAACTCAAAAATGACTTGAGCAAGGTGTATCCGAACGCTATTTCCCATAGTGTTACGGTGGCCATAGCGAGAGGGAAACACCCGGTCCCATCCCGAACCCGGAAGTTAAGCCTCTCTGCGCCGATGGTACTGCGAGGGGGACCTCGTGGGAGACTAGGACGCCGCCGGACTTCTTTATAGCAAACCCCCCGAACCTCGTTCGGGGGGTTTGTTGCATTTACAGACCCTTTCGCAGCGCCCTCAG
>NZ_PQFE01000031.1:0-1313 GCF_022342445.1 Tessaracoccus sp. ZS01
CTGCTTCTTGTATGGTTCGGGCATGGAGTATGCGCGCCGGATTCTGGATGACGAGTTGGATGAGCTGTTCGGGCAGGTTCCGGCGATCGCGGTTGACGGGCCCAAAGGGGTGGGGAAGACCACGACCGCTGAGCAGCGGGTTGCCGGAGTGGTGCGGTTGGACTCGAGGGCTATTCGTGAGTCCATCGCCGCGGAGCCGGAGCAGGTGCTGGGGCGTGGGCGTTCGCTGTTGATTGACGAGTGGCAGAAGGTCCCTGAGGTGTGGGACGTGGTGCGCCGTGCGGTGGATGCTGATCCGACGGGCGGGCAGTTCCTGCTGGTCGGCAGCGCCTCCCCGGCGCCGGGGGCCACGGCGCATTCCGGGGCTGGTCGGATCGGTCGGTTGCGGATGCGTCCGATGACCTTGTCCGAGCGGGGAGTGACGCAGCCCACGGTCAGCTTGCGGGGGCTGCTGGGTGGAGATCGCGGGCCGCTGTCCGGTTCGTGCTCGCTGACTTTGAGCGACTACGTGGAGGAGATCGTCGCGTCGGGTTTCCCGGCGATGCGGTCATTGGTGGGGAGGTCGCAGCGGTTCCAGCTCGACTCCTACCTGCGCAACGCGGTGGATCGTGACGTCCCGGAACAGGGGCTGGCGGTGCGGAAGCCTGAGGCGATGTTGGCGTGGTTGCGTGCCTATGCTGCGGCGACGGCGACCACTGCGAGCTACGCGCAGATCCTGGATGCCGCCACTCCCGGGCAGGGCGATAAGCCGGCCCGCTCCACGTCGATCGCCTACCGTGACGTGTTGTCCAGTTTGTGGCTGCTGGACCCGGTGCCGGCGTGGGCGCCGAGCGGGAGTCTGTTGACCCGGCTGGGGCAGACGCCTAAGCATCATCTGGCAGACCCGGCGCTTGCCGCCCGTCTCCTCGGCCTCAGCCGCGACGCTCTGCTCGATGGCGTTGGCACGTCGGTGGGTCCGCAATCAGGCAGCGTTCTGGGTCACCTGTTCGAGTCGTTGGTGACCTTGTGCGTCCGGGTCCCGGCGCAGGCGGCGGAAGCCACCGTCCGTCACCTGCGTACCCGCAACGGCGACCACGAAGTCGATCTGGTCGTCGTCCGCGACGACGGCCGCGCCCTGGCGGTCGAGATCAAACTGGCCAACACCGTCACCGACCAGGACACCAAGCACCTCCACTGGCTCGCCGACCGCATGGGCGACAAGCTGCTAGACGCAATCGTGATCAACACCGGGCCAAACGCCTACCGGCGTCCCGACGGCATCGCTGTGCTCCCCCTCGGACTCCTCGCGCCGTGACTGGCCGACATCCGACTCT
>NZ_PQFE01000032.1:0-564 GCF_022342445.1 Tessaracoccus sp. ZS01
ATACTCAACTTCGGCAGAGGTAACTTTGCCGGACAGGAGCGTAATGTGGCAGATCTCGATGATGGTTACGCCAGACTATCAAATATGCTGCTTGAGGCTTATTCGGGCGCAGATCTGACCAAGCGACAGTTTAAAGTGCTGCTTGCCATTCTGCGTAAAACCTATGGGTGGAATAAACCAATGGACAGAATCACCGATTCTCAACTTAGCGAGATTACAAAGTTACCTGTCAAACGGTGCAATGAAGCCAAGTTAGAACTCGTCAGAATGAATATTATCAAGCAGCAAGGCGGCATGTTTGGACCAAATAAAAACATCTCAGAATGGTGCATCCCTCAAAACGAGGGAAAATCCCCTAAAACGAGGGATAAAACATCCCTCAAATTGGGGGATTGCTATCCCTCAAAACAAGGGGACACAAAAGACACTATTACAAAAGAAAAAAGAAAAGATTATTCGTCAGAGAATTCTGGCGAATCCTCTGACCAGCCAGAAAACGACCTTTCTGTGGTGAAACCGGATGCTGCAATTCAGAGCGGCAGCAAGTGGGGGACAGCAGAAGAC
>NZ_PQFE01000033.1:0-278 GCF_022342445.1 Tessaracoccus sp. ZS01
ACGGTGTCGCCGTCGTGTGGGCCTGACCCCTTTACTCCTGACGCAGCCGCACCGCGGTGCCGTAGGCCGCCAACTCGCTCACGGTGTCGCTGATCTTGCCGCCGTCGAAGCGCACTCCCACCACCGCGTCCGCCCCGGCCTCCTGCGCCTGTTGCACCAGGGCGCCGATGGCATCCTGCCGCGCGGAGGTGTTGATGAAGGCCATCTCGGGGTTGTGCGCCAGGTCCCGCGGGCGGGTGGCGATGCCGATGACAATCCCGAGGCTCGCCACGATCTCC
>NZ_PQFE01000034.1:0-441 GCF_022342445.1 Tessaracoccus sp. ZS01
GCCCAGCCAGTACCGCCTGGGTGCCGACGCAGGCGACCGGATGCCGCGCGACCTCGGCGCAGCCGCCGAGGATGCCGGCCAGGCGCAGCAGCAGCGGCGAGGGCCAGCCGCATTCATGGCCGACCCCATAGAGCCAGCCGACCAGCGCCGCCAGCACATGGACATCCTCCAGCAGGCGGAACGGCCTGACGTAGTCGTCCCAACCATCGCCGGGCAGGCGCTCGCAATGGGCACCGTCGAGCAACAGACGGGAATGCGGCACATCCGGCATCAGCGGCAGCGCCGGCAACGCCTCCAGGCGCGCCCCCGGGGCGCCGGCCAGGACCACCGTCATCGACAGTCGCGGCGGCTGCCCCGGTGCCTCGTCGCGGGCGGCCACCAGCCACCAGGAGGCGCTGTCGCCAGCGGTGACGAAATCCTTTTGTCCATGCAGGACCAGCC
>NZ_PQFE01000035.1:0-428 GCF_022342445.1 Tessaracoccus sp. ZS01
CGTACCAGGCCGCCTCGACCCGATTCGGGGTTGAATACTCCAGACCCGAGTGCAACCTTTTCTGATTGTAACGCAACTCGATATATCTTGTCACATCCTGAACAGCATGATCCCGCGTGGGATAAACCGTGCGATTCACCCGCTCGACCTTCAACGTCCCGTTGAACGATTCCGCCCACGCATTGTCATAGCAGAAACCAGTCCGGCCAACAGAACGCACAATACCATTCTCGCCGCAGAACACGGCAAACTCCCCGGACATATATTGTGTTCCGCGATCCGAATGAAAGACAGCGCCCGGACGGATACTACTGTTGCGGATCGCCATCCCCATCGCGTCTGTGACCAACTCCGTGCGCATGTGATCGGCCAACGCGTAACCGACGACCTTCTTGCTGAAGCAGTCCAGCACCGTCGCCAGATACACC
>NZ_PQFE01000036.1:0-405 GCF_022342445.1 Tessaracoccus sp. ZS01
GTCCAATGGTTGCAATAACCGGCAGGGAGATGGGAAGCACGATCTGAAAGAATATCTTAAACTGCGTCGCCCCATCCATTTTAGCCGATTCGATCAGTTCCTCCGGTATGGTCGTCTTGAAAAACGTCCTGCATATGACCACATTAAAGGAAGATACCGACAGGGGCAGGATCAGCGCCCACAAAGTATTCTTTAAATGCAGAAACTGGGATACGATGAAGTATGTAGAAACCAGGCCTCCGTTAAATACCATAGGAATGAAAACCAGCATGGTCAGAAATCCATTCAGTTTGTAGTCCGGTCTGGATAAAACATAACCCATCAGTGTGGTGAGAAGCGTTCCAAGGACGGTTCCCACAATCGTAACAAACAGGGACACGCCCAGCGCCCTGATGATTAACGCCC
>NZ_PQFE01000037.1:0-398 GCF_022342445.1 Tessaracoccus sp. ZS01
TTGAGAAGGGCATCGCGCCGAAGTTCTTCCGCTAAAGTCATCAGTTCCTCTCCTTGTTGAGGCACTCGTTGTGCCAGACCATGTACTAATGTTCGTACATCCTGTGCTTCACCTACCAGCGCCATGTAGTTTATCAACATGCGTATTTGCTGTCCGCTCATCTGCCCCAGAATCATTAAGCGGGATAACTTATCTAACAGCGTTGTCATATCCCGTTGACGGATATGCTTCTGTACCAGCGTAAAGGCGGCCATGCTGCGGTGTTGCATGATTTCGTCATCAGGAATTAGCGTAATATCAACCAGCGGAAAAGCATGAAAATAGGGATCGCGTGCAATGTCCGGATCCGGAAAACCATCGAGCCAGTTTGTTGACCATGGATATGGGCTACGCTTTCC
>NZ_PQFE01000038.1:0-398 GCF_022342445.1 Tessaracoccus sp. ZS01
GATGATATGCTAAGACTATCAATCATCTTTATAGCATTCATCATTAACACAACGATTACATATGGATATACGACTGAGGGAACGTGGGTCAATCTATTATTTAAATCTTTATCGCTCAGCATGATTATCGTTTTCATGTTCTACTATATTCGTTTTGTTATTGAGAAAAAGCGTTAAATCAAAGCTATGGGGATAGTATTTGAAAAGAATAAATAAAAGGGACGATGTAAATCAATGTAATATGCTCTACAAAGTTATATTGGCAGTAGTTGACTGAACGAAAATGCGCTTGTAACAAGCTTTTTTCGATTCTAGTCAGGGGCCCCAGCACAGAGAATTTCGAAATGAAATTCTACAGGCAATGCGAGTTGGGGTGGAACGACGATAAAGAAATACTT
>NZ_PQFE01000039.1:0-389 GCF_022342445.1 Tessaracoccus sp. ZS01
ATCTAACACCGTGCGTGTTGACTATTTTACCTCTGGCGGTGATAATGGTTGCATGTACTAAGGAGGTTGTATGGAACAACGCATAACCCTGAAAGATTATGCAATGCGCCTTGGGCAAACCAAGACAGCTAAAGATCTCGGCGTATATCAAAGCGCGATCAACAAGGCCATTCATGCAGGCCGAAAGATTTTTTTAACTATAAACGCTGATGGAAGCGTTTATGCGGAAGAGGTAAAGCCCTTCCCGAGTAACAAAAAAACAACAGCATAAATAACCCCGCTCTTACACATTCCAGCCCTGAAAAAGGGCATCAAATTAAACCACACCTATGGTGTATGCATTTATTTGCATACATTCAATCAATTGTTATCTAAGGAAATACTTACAT
>NZ_PQFE01000003.1:0-213041 GCF_022342445.1 Tessaracoccus sp. ZS01
TAAGAGACGGGCCCGAGGGGGCGGGGGCGGTGAAGTAATCTGGCGCAATGATCATCGAGGTCCCCGCCGGAGCGCCGCGCATCACGCTGCGGCATCTCGACGCGGACGGGCGCGCCTCAGATCTGGTCGGCCACCTCATCGCCGCCGACGACGACCGCCTGGTGGTGCTCCCGGAGGACAAGCCGGCCGTGTGGCTGCAACGCTCGATGGTGAAGAACCTGAAACGGGTCCCCGAACGCACTGTGCTGCCGGCCTCGCCCCCCGACGCCATGCAGCGGATGCTGGACCGTACCTGGCCCGGGCTGCGTCGCGCCCGGTTGGGCGGCTGGGTCCTCCGCGACGGCAACCGGCGCACCACCCGGGCGAACTCCACCCTGGTGGGCGGCGACCCCGGGATGCCGTGGAACGAGGCGCTCACACTGGCCGACGAGTGGCGCGGCCGGCCCACCATCCTGCAGGTGGTCATGGGTGATCCTGTCATCGTCCTGGCCAAGGCCGCGGGCTACGAGTTGCGTGGCCCCACCGTCGTGATGGTGGCCCGGGCTGATGACCTGCCGTATGACCACGTCGAGGTCAAGAAGTCGTCTGAGCCCGATGAGGGGTGGCTCTCCATCTGGCGTGGCGGCCGCACGGACGCCGACCTGGTGGCGGAGATGACCAGCGCCCCGGCCACCTATGCGCAGATCCCGGGCATCGCCGTGGGGCGCGTCGCCCTGTGGGGTTCGTGGGCGGTCATCTCGTCGGTCGAGGTCGCTCCCGCACTGCGGGGCACCGGTTGGGGGCGGGCGATGACGCGGGCGTTGGTGGATTCGGTGGAGTGCCGCTTCGTCGCCCTTCAGGTGGGGGAGGAGAACACCGCCGCCCGCTCGCTGTACGCCAAGGAGGGCTTCGTGGAGCACCACACCTACGCCTACCTCTTCCCGCCCACCGCCGGATGAGTCCTTCGTAGCGTTCGCCCGCGCTCGCCAACTCTCGGGGCGGCGGTAGGGTGTCGGGCGTGATTGTTGCTGCCGCAGACGGTTCCTCCCTCTCCAACCCAGGCCCGGCAGGCTGGGCCTGGTACATCAGCGACGACGCGTGGGCCTCCGGGGGCTGGCCGCACGGCACCAACAACATGGGTGAACTCATGGCGGTGCTGGACCTGCTGCAGTCCACGGCGCACGTCGACGAGCCCATGCGCATCCTCTGCGACTCGCAGTACGTGATCAACTCGCTGACCAAATGGCTGCCGGGGTGGAAGCGCCGGGGCTGGAAGAAGGGCGATGGCAAGCCGGTCCTCAACGTCGAACTGATGAAGGAACTCGACGTGGCGATGCAGGGGCGCAACCTGCACTTCGAGTGGGTCAAGGGTCATGCAGGGCACGCAATGAACGAAGCGGCCGACGAGCGGGCCAGGGCCGCCGCGTTCGCGTTCCAGCAGGGTGTCGCCTTCGATCCCGGCCCGGGCTTCCCGTCGGCCGCCGCCCCCAAATCGAGGGAGCAGGAGTTCGCCATCGGGTCCACAGATCCGGAGCCGGACCTGTTCTCCCTCGGCGAGCCCGAGCCGGCGCCCTCTGGCCCGGCCGGCGGATGCCCCGGCACCGCTTCACCGCGGGTCAAGGCCAAGCTCCTGCAACTCACGCGTGAACTCCTCGACGACGAGGTGAGAGGCGACTCCCGGGCGCTCGGCGCGCTGCTCCACCCCCATTTCGTCGCCCATGCGCTCGACGGCCAGATCGTCCACAAGGCGCACGGGGCGTGGCAGCCCACGTCGTCGCGCTTCGAGGTGCTCGCCGTCGACACCTACGCCGACGGAGTTGCGGGCGTGCGCTGGCGCCAGGGCGACGACCTCAGCCGCCTGCGCTTCTCGCTGTGGCAGCAGACCCCCGACGGCTGGCTGATGCGGTTCGCCCAGGTCACGCTCGCCGACGCCGTCGGCTGACCGGGCGGCGCCTCGCTCAAGAGAAAAAGCTCCCTCGCGGAGGGCGCCCTGCGTGGGGTCACGCTGGGCAGTCCCCGCGAGGGAGCATTCTTGGCGTCTCAGCTTCAGAGCAGGCCGTTCTCCTCGAGCCAGTCGCCGGCGATCTCCTCTGAGCCCAGCTGCTCGTCGACGCTGCGGGCGTTGAGTTCGCGCAGCGCCTCCGGGGTGAGCTTCTCGTTCACCGATGCGATGGCCTGCTCGGCGGCCTCATCGACCTTGTCGGAGACCAGCGGAACCACCTGCTGCGGCAGGATCAGGCCCTCGGGGTCTTCCAGTACGACCAGGTCGTTGGCGGCGATGGCCGGGTCTGCGGTGTAGATGTCGGCCACCTGCACCGTCCCGTCGGTCAGCGCCCGAACCGTCAGCGGGCCACCGGAATCCTCCACCGGGAGCACCTCGATGTCGACGCCGTAGATCTCCTTCGCCCCCTCCGGGCCGTAGGGGCGGGTGGCGAACTCGGAGTTCGCGGCCATCTTCAGCGGCTCCCCGACGCCGGCAAGGTCCGCGATCGCCGTCAGGCCATGCTCCTCGGCGAAGGCCGCCGTCACGGTGTACGAGTCCTGATCCGTGGCCTCGGCCGGGTCCAGCACGCGCAGCCCGTCCGGAAGAGCCTCAGCCAGGGCGGCGCTCACCTCATCGGCGGTGCGGGCCGTGGTCTCGGCGTCGACGTACTGCAGCAGGTTGCCGGTGTATTCAGGGAAGACGTCGATCTTGCCCGCCTCCAGTTCCGGCAGGTAGGTCTCGCGCTGCCCGATCTGGAACTGCCTGTCGACCGTGTACCCCTCGGCCTCCAGCGCCTGGGCGTACAGCTCGGCGATGATCTCGTTGGAGTAGTACTGCTGGGAGCCGACGACGAGCGTCTGCCCGCCCTCCGGCTGAGCCGAGGTGGCGTCGGCGGAGGGCTGGCCGAGTGGGTCTGTGGATGCGCAGCCGGCCAGGGCGAGGGCGGTGGCTGCCGCGAGGATGGTCAGGCGGAGGGCGGTCATGGTGGTTCCTTCCGGGAGGTGGTCAGGGGGTCCTGATACCAGCGGGCGTCACCCGGCGTTGCAGCCAGGCGAACACGAGGTCGACAATCAGCGCGATGGTCATCACGGCGAGCGCGGCCCCGAGCATCTGAGGGTAGTCCTGGGTGCGCAGTCCGAGGAAGAGTTGCCGCCCCAGACCTCCTGCCCCGACGTAGGCGGCGAGGGTCGCCGTGGCGATCACCTGCAGCATCGCCGAGCGGATGCCGCCGGTGAGCAGGGGCAGGCCCAGCGGCACCTCCACCCGCCACAGCACCTGACTCGGGCTGAGCCCGGTGGCACGTGCCGCGTCGATGGTGGCGGGCTCGATGGCGCGGATCCCGGCGTAGGCGCCGGCCAGGATGGACGGGACGGAGAGGATCACGAAGGCCACCATCGGCCCGAACAGGCCCACCCCGAAGGCCAGGCCCGCCAGGGTGAGGACCCCGAGCGTGGGCAGGGCGCGGGCTGTCCCCGTCGTCGCGACGGTCAGGCCGTCGAACCGGCCGCTGTGCCCGACCAACCAGCCGACCGGCACCGCGATCAGGCACGCGATCGCCACGGCCACCACCGAGTAGGTCAGGTGCTCCACCGCCCGGTGCAGCACCCCGCCGTCGCCCATCAGGTGGGCGGGGTCGGTGAGCCAGACGACGGCGTCGATGAGGTGTCTCATGCGCGCCGCCACGGCATCAGCCAGCGTCCGAGCAGCACCCAGGCCGCGTCGAGGACCAGCGCCACGACGGCCGTCATGACGAGGCCGGTGAGGATCTCCGCGGTGATCCCGCGCTGGAACCCGTCGGTGAACAGCATGCCGAGGCTGGGGACGCCCAGCACGGCACCGACGGTCACCAGCGACACCGTGCTGACGGAGGTGACGCGCAGGCCCGCCAGCAGCGTGGGCCCGGCCAGCGGCAACTCGACCGTCAGGAACCGCGCCGCCCGGGTGTAACCGAGCGCCCTCGCCGCGTCCACCGGGCCCTTCTCGTTGGCGCGCAGCGCGTCGACCACCGCCGGGACCATCAACGCCAGCCCGTACAGCGTGAGCGCGACGATGACGTTGAGGCTGTCGCGGACGCCGGTGCCGATCAGGGCAGGCAGCACGATGAAGAGCGGCAGCGAGGGGATGGCGTACAGGAGCGCAGCGCCAGTGACCAGCGGGGCGCGGATCCGCCGCCGTCCCACCGCGAAGCCGCCGATGACCAGCGCCACCAGGAAGCTGGCGGCGATGGCGGGCATCGCGAGGGCGAGGTGGGCGAGCGTGCGCTCCCAGATGAGGTCGAGGTTCGCGGCGATCCAGGTCACGACGGCTCCGCGAGTCTCCCCGCGGCGCGGCCACGGCCATCGACGACGATGCGGCCCTCCGCCGAATCCACGATGTGCAGCGCCCGAGCGTCCCTGCCCAGGCCCAGGAACTCCGCGACGAACGCGTTCGCGGGTGCCGCCAGGATGTCCGGACCGGTGCCCCGCTGGGCCACGTGGCCGCCCTGCTCGAGGATGATGATCTGGTCACCCAGCAAGAAGGCCTCGTCGATGTCGTGGGTAACGAACACGATGGTCTTGCCCAACTCGGCCTGAAGGCGCAGAAGTTCGTTCTGCAGGTCCGCGCGCACTATGGGGTCGACGGCCGCGAACGGCTCGTCCATGAGGAGGATGTTGGGGTCAGCGGCCAGGGCGCGGGCCACGCCGACGCGTTGCTGTTGGCCGCCCGAGAGTTGCGCGGGGTAGCGACCAGCCAGACCGGCGTCGAGGCCGACCAGTTCCATCAGTTCTGCCGAACGTCGATGGGCGTCGCGCCGCGTCGTGCCCAGCAGGCGGGGCACGGTCGAGATGTTGTCGACGACGGTGCGGTGCGGCATGAGACCCGCGCTCTGCATCACGTAGCCGATGCGTCGGCGCAGGGCGACTGGGTCCTGGCCGGCGACGTCCTCGTCGTCGATCAGCACCCGCCCCGCAGTGGGTTCCACCATGCGATTCACCATCCGCAACAGGGTGGTCTTGCCGCATCCGGACGAGCCGACCAACACGGTGGTGGTGTGGGAGGGGATGCGCGCGCTGAACTCTGCCACGGCGGGCGTCTGGCCGCCGTACAGCTTCGAGACCTGCTCGAATTCGATCACGCGGCCACCGCCATGCTTGCGATCCTAGCCACATTGTCGGCGCACACCAGCGGGTCCGGCCGCACTACCCCGGCTCTCTGCCCGGCCCCTACGGCGTCAGTGGGCGCCGAGTTGCCCCGAGAGTCGCTGGTGGCGGCCGCCCACGAGGGGTCCAGGCCGACGGCGGTGCCGAAGCCCACCAGCAGGATGAGCAGGAACACGCCGACCAGGAAGGTGGAGATGCGCGTGCGGGCGCCGGAGACCTTCACGTTGATCATCGTCTGGCCGATCATGGCGCAGCCGCCCATGCCGCCGAACAGGCCGGACATGATTTTGGCCACACCCTGGCCCCAGCCCCACGGGTCTGGTGGGTGTGTGTGTCGGTGATGTCGTCGACGAGCTTGGCGGTCATCAGCGACTCCATCAGGCCCACCAGCGCCATGCCCAGCGCGTACGGCGCGATGATGCGCAGCGTCTCGAGCGTGAACGGTACCTGGGGGATGAGGAGTTCGGGCAGCACTTTACTGACAGCGGCGGCGTGCGCGAAAAATCTGCCCCCGGCGAAGGGGCGTCCGGACCGGAGGCGGGCCGGGCGGCGCTCGGGTCAGCCCAGCGTGCCGTCGACGTAATACCAGCGGCCGTCCACCTGGGTGAAGCGGCTGCGCTCCTGCAACACGCCCATGCCATCGGGCGAAAGGAACGTGGCCGCGAACTGCACGGTGCCCTCGTCGTCCCAGGCATTGCCCCGCTCGGTCCGCTCGATCACGAGGCCGGACCACTGGGTGCCGTCGTCGAGGCTGATCGACGGTGGGCGCGTCGTCGGGTGCCAGGTCTCCATGAGGTGGTCACTCAGGCCGAACACGAACGCGGAGTAGCGCGACCGCATGAGCGCGACGGCCGTGGGGGCCGGGCGGCCGTCGTGGAAGCGGCCGCAGCAGGCCGGGTAGACCTTGCCGGTGTCGCAGGGGCACGGCAGCGGTGCGCTCATAGGTTGTCTCCCCAGGTCCAGGTGATGTCGGCCTCGCGTTCAGGGGCGAAGCTACCACCTAGCTG
Organism: Tessaracoccus sp. ZS01; assembly: GCF_022342445.1. Taxonomy (NCBI): domain Bacteria; kingdom Bacillati; phylum Actinomycetota; class Actinomycetes; order Propionibacteriales; family Propionibacteriaceae; genus Tessaracoccus; species Tessaracoccus sp. ZS01. The sequence continues at coordinate 6,111 of NZ_PQFE01000003.1, forward strand.
AAGGCAGTTCTCCGGCGAGTCGAAGGACTCCCCGCCGAGCACGAGCCGCAGATCCTGGATTCCTCGCTCGCAGCGACCGTTGCTGAGCCACTTGAGGGTCAGTAGCGCGGAGGCGCCTGGCTCGAGGAGCGGGCTGGGCTCAGGACCGGAGGCTGGTGCGGTGATCATGTCGCCCCAGATGTTGCCCAGGTCCCGGCCGCGGAGGACGGGTTCTGGCAGGGTGACCGTCTCGTCGGTGCAGTTGCGCACGCGCGCCCAGTGGAAGCGGCTGCCCAGCGCCGCGTCGTAGCCGACGAAGGCAACGGAGAACGCCTGACCTTCAGAGCAGGGCGGCTCCTCGTCGACGTACACGATCTGGGGCTTCTTCTCGACGGGCGGGTCCTGGTCCAGGGGTTCCACGCCCCGGGGGGATGGCTCGGGCTCCGGGAGACGTACCTCGGGCGGCAGTTCCGGCGGTGCCTCGACGGCCGGCTCGGCCCGCTGGGTCGCGACGCCACAGCCGCCCAGCAGTAGCGCCAGCACAAGAAATGTCAGGAACCTCATGCCCCGACCCTAGGGGCTGATCCCCGGTGGCTTCTGTGGACGTCAGCACTGCGGTACCCACGAGCCGTTGCGCTGGACCGAAGGAGGATCCGGGCTGGGACCACGGACGGACGCCGCTCAGCGACGCGCGATGCCGTAGTGCGCAGCGAGGGTGTCGAGCGTGGCGAGATCGACGTCCAACATCGTTTCGAACTTGTACTTCGTGAGGTTCGGGCTGAGGACGTGAACCATGATCGACGAGCGCCTGGCACCGTTGTCGCGGTGGACGGTGGCGATCTGCCGGCCTACCTCCTCCAGCAGCGCCTCGTTCGTGGCGGGGTCGTTGGTGTCCGAGCGGACGGTGCCGGAGACCCAGGCCGAGTCCCTCCCGCCGAACGCCCCCTGCATGGAGTAGTTGAAGTCCGTCAACTCCTCGACGTGGTCCAGCGGCTCCAGCGCCTCGACCAGGCGTCGATTCCACTCCTCGTCTGTGACGTCCGCGTCCTTGGATCCGCATCCGAACAGTCCGAAAACCCCCACACCGACTCCCATCAACAGTGCCCGTCGCTGCATCAACGTCCTCCGGCCGCGGCAGCAAGCCTGGAGACGAGTTGCGCCCCCAACTGGCCGGGCGGCACCTGGGTGATGCCCGTGCGTCCCGGCACCATGTAGTAGAGGTTGCGCCCGACGGCCCAGGCGTCGCTGGACGCGGAGGGGCCGGTGCTCGGCTCGCCCACCGCGTAGGCGAAGACGCTGGCCTCAGGCTCGAGGGCGTCGCGGACGTCCGCGGGCAGGGTGGGAAGTTGTAGGAGGCGCTGGGCGAACAGGTTCCGCTCGTACTCCCAGGCGGTGGGGACCTCCTCCAGCTTCAACATCAACGGCACGGCCTCGTCGCCGCGGGGCAGCCGGGGCTGGGCGCGCGCGAGATCCAGCGGCGGAAGGGCGCGGCGCAGCAACAGCCACGGATCCGACGACGGCGCCAACGCCACCTCGAGCATGGGATCCACGCCTGTGGCCTGCCACCCGTTCTCGGCGGGCGCCACCGCAGCTCGCGACGTGACCGTCACCATGTCGTCGCCCAGCACGAAGACCATCGCGTCGAAGGCGACGCCCTGGAACACGGAGACGAGTTCCATCCCGGCGCGCGCCCGCTGCGCGACGCGCAACGCCAGGCCCCAGTCGGCGGCCAGGCCGCGCGGGGTGACGATGCCCGCGGCCTCCCAGCCGGCGAGGGTGTCCTCGTCTGCATGGGGGAGCGTGTCGTCGCGGATCTGCTCCATGGCCGCGGCCCAGGTCTCGAACCCCACCAGGCCCACGCGGATTCCGTCCTGGGTCACCATCGTCTCGTCGGTCATCACTTCACCTCTCGCCCGAACTCTACGGAATAGGTGGTGGTCGTGCCGTTGAAGAAGCTGCCGTAGCTCTCCTCCAGGGCCTGGACCGGGCCCAACGCGGCCACGTCCTGCCGGTAGGTGTCCTGCAGGTGGGTGTACGTGGGCAGGTAGTCCGCCGGACCGGAGCCGGAGTGGTCGAGGGTGATGTTGGTCACGTTGCCGGGCACATCCCTCGTGCCGTCGAGCCGGTATCCGTTGACGTCTGTTCGGGGGACGGGGTCGTACTGGGTCTGGAAGTTGTAGACCGGCACGTCCGGCCGCATGTTCAGCGACTCCGTCGGCGCGCCCGCGCTGATGATGCCCTTCACGTCCACGCCGCTGAGGAACTGGTCGTCCGTGATCAACTGCCCGGCCACGATCCCGCCCTGCGAGTGCCCCGTCAGCAGCAGTTCCGGCCGGCCGCTCGGTACCGGCAACCCGTTGGCGCTGCGGTGGGCCAGGTCCTCGGCGATGGCGTCCTGGATGGCCTGTGACGCGGCATGCGTGGCAGAGGTGGGGCCCACGCCGTGGTGGAGGAAGTTGGCGGCCCAGTCCAGCCCCGACGGCTGCCCGGCCCACCCCTCCATGGTCGTCATCGCGTGCGCGGTGCCCGAGATGGCGGCCACGTAGCGCACGTCGCCGTTCCCGTCCTCGACGGCGGTGACGGTGACCGAAGTGCGCTCGGCGCCCCCAGTGTCATAGGCCTTCATCATGGTCTCCATGACATCTGACAGGCCCGCGTAGCTGCTCTCCCGGGGACTGCGCTGCACCGGCCCGACGTAGGGCGTGCCGTCCTCGAAGATCTGCAGGTCCCGGCCCACCACGGCGTTGCCGACGAGGCCTGCGCCCTGCCCCAGCCGCGTGATGGCGTAGGCGCCGAGTTGCGAGAGGTAGGGCACCTCTCCGTTCTGGCGCCAGTCCACCAGCCACTGCGGCGGGTTGTCTCCCAGCTCCGCCCAGCGATCCCAGGCAGAGCCCACCGCCAGTGCACGGCGGTCGAAGAACTCCTGGACGCTGACGGCCGCGTTGGTGGCGGTGTCCACCGCCCACTCCATGCCTTCGCCGACCCGGTTTCCGATCCAGCGCCCGCCGTCGACGGCGGCATCGCCCCAGCCGACCATCGTGCTCCGCGCATCGGCCACCCACAGCTTCGCCGCGAGGGAGGCGTCGCAGGCGTTCAGCCGGAACAGCAGCGAGACGACGGAGGCGCTGAGCTGCATCCTGACCACCGGGCGACGCGGGTCGAGGTTGAAGCCCTGTTCGTTGGTGATCCCGCCGCTGTCGCCGATGGAGAAACCCCACCGGTGGGCCTTGTCGAGGGTGCTGTGTTGCGCGTGCTGGATGTCGTCGAAGGTGCCGGCGGCGCTGTCCAGCGCGCTCGCGACGGGCGGCAGTTCGTCGACGCGGCGCCGCACGGACCTGGTGAGTGTGCGGTGGGCCTCGCGACCCCGGGCGGCGGCGTCGCCGTCCCAGGTGGAGAAGTCGTGGGACTCCAGCTGCCCGTGTATCCGCGTCAGGGCCGAGTGGCTGTTGAGGAGGCCCTGGGCCTGGGCCCGTAGTTCGACGGGCTGCAGGGCGAGGCCGTCGGACCACCTCACGGCCGGCCTCCGAAGAAGCCCGTCGCCGACTCGGTGGCGGCATCCTCGGCGGCCCGGTAGTTGCGGGCGGTGGTTTCGAGCGCGGTGGCGAACCCGAGGAGGTCTGTCGTCAACTGTTCCGCTGAGGTCACCCACTCGGCGTCGGTCTCGGCGGCCCGGCCGGCGCTCAGGCTGCCGGGCAGCGCAGCCACCACCCGGTTGAGGCGCATGCCCTTCGTGGCGCCGGGCGCATCCGCCGCGAGCGCATGCGCGTCGTCGGCGGTCTGCCCCAGCGCGCCGTAGTCGACCTTGTAGCCCTCACCCATGCCCCTGACCCTATGCAGGGCAGGGGTCACCGACGCTAGCCGCGGAACGTGGGGAGGTCGTGGGCCCGGAACTGGCCCATCACCCGCTCGATGAGGTCCTTCGACGGGGGCTCGGTGTCCGCAAGTTCGTAGGGGATGCCCAGTGACTCCCACTTGTCGCGCCCCATCTGGTGGAACGGCAGCACCTCGACCCGTTCGACGGCGTCACCCAGCGTCGCGACATGCGCGGCGACCGCGTCGACGTTGGCCACGTCGTCGGTCAGGCCGGGGACGAGCACGAAGCGGATCCACATCCGGTTGCCCCGCTCCGCAAGGCGGCGGGAGAAGTCGAGCGTGGGCTGCAGTTCGCGCCCGGTGGTGCGCACGTAGGTGTCCGGGTCACCCGATTTGATGTCCAGCAGCACGAGGTCGACGTCGTCGAGCAACTCGTCGGACGCGTTGCGCCCGAGGAAGCCTGAGGTGTCGAGCGCGGTGTGCAGGCCCATCTTCTTCGCGGCACGCAACAGGCGTCCTGCGAAGACGGGTTGGAAGAGGGGTTCGCCGCCGGACAGGGTCAACCCGCCGCCCGTGGCGCGGAAGACCCCGCGGTACCGGCGCACCCTGGCCACGATGTCGTCGAGCAGGACGGGCTCGCCCTTGTTCGTGAAATACGTGTCCGGGTTGTGGCAGTAGAGGCAGCGCAGCGGGCAGCCGGCCAGGAAGACCGTCAGCCGGGTGCCCGGCCCGTCGACCGCGGTGACGAGCTCCCAGGAATGCACGGAGCCGAGCTCACCGCTGCGGACAGCAGCGATGTGCTCGGCGTGCGTCATGTCGCCGGCCGACGCGATACCGGCCGTGCCCGACGTCGCGCGCAGGCGCGGGACGTCGAGCACCGGTAGCTCTTCTGTGGTCACGCGTTCCCGTGGAACGTGCGGGCCAGGACGTCGCGCTGCTGGTCCTTGGTGAGCTTCACGAAGTTCACGGCATAACCCGAGACGCGGATGGTCAGGTTCGGGTAGTTGTCCGGGTTCTCCATCGCGTCCTCGAGGGTTTCGCGGTTGAGCACGTTGATGTTGGCGTGGAAGAGGCCGGGCTGGTGCGAGCGCTCGTCGCGCGACGCCTTCATCGTGGCCAGGCGCTCATCGAAGGTCTTGACTGACATCTGGGGGTTCTCCTTAGTTCTCGGGCACGAAGCCAGCGTCGAGCAGGCCGACGAGGTTGCTCACCTGTTCGGTCTTGTCGCGGCCGAGGCCCGACGGGGTGATGGTGTTGGTCAGCGAGATGCCGTCGAGGGCATCGTGGTAGTCGAGCTTGCCCACCGACAGCATGGACGCGAGCATGCCGTGCGAGTCGGCGCCGTTCTCCGGGTTGGCGCCGGGCGCGAACGGGGCGCCGGCCTTGTGGCCCGACGGGAAGGCGCCGGTGTTGCGGCCGTACACCACGTTCGAGGTGATCGTGAGCACCGACTGCGTGGGCAGCGCGTCGCGGTAGAGGTGCTGCGCGCGGATCTTCTGCATGATCGTGTGCACCACGACGGCGGCGATCTCGTCGGCACGGTCATCGTCGTTGCCGTAGCGGGGGAAGTCGCCCTCGGTCCGGTAGTCGATCACGAGCCCCGTCTCGTCGCGCACCGGGGTGACGGTGGCGTAGCGGATGGCCGACAGCGAGTCCGCCACGATCGACAGGCCGGCGATGCCGCAGCCCAGCGTGCGCAGGATCTCGGAATCGTGCAGCGCCATCTCGATCGCCTCGTAGGCGTACTTGTCGTGGCTGTAGTGGATGATGTTGAGCGCCTCCACGTAGGTGGCCACCACCCAGTCCAGCACCTGCTCGTAGCGGTGCCACACGTCGTCGAAGTCCAGGGGGCCGTCGCCCGTGACGGGTTCGTAGCCCTCCACGATCTGCTTGCCGCTCATCTCATCGCGGCCACCGTTGATGGCGTAGAGGAGCGCCTTGGCGGCGTTCATGCGGGCGCCGAAGAACTGCATCTGCTTGCCCACCCGCATGGGCGACACGCAGCACGCGATGGCCGCGTCGTCGCCCCAGTAGTCGCGGATGCGGTCGTCCGCCTCGTACTGCAGCGAGCTGGTCTCGATCGAGATCGCCGCGCAGAAATCCTTGTAACCCTGGGGGAGGGCCGGATCCCAGAAGACGGTGATGTTCGGCTCGGGGGCGGGGCCCAGGTTGCGCAGCGTCTGGAGCAGACGGAACGAGGTCTTGGTGACCATCGAGCGGCCGTCCTCACCGAGGCCCGCGTCGGACCAGGTGGCCCAGTAGGGGTCGCCGGAGAAGATCTGGTCGTAGTCGATGGTGCGCAGGAAGCGCACGATGCGCAGCTTGATGACCAGTGCGTCGATCATCTCCTGCGCGTCGGTCTCGGTGATGAGGCCAGCGGCCAGGTCACGCTCGAAGTAGACGTCGAGGAAGGCCGACAGCCGGCCGATCGACATGGCCGCGCCGTCCTGGCTCTTGATGGAGGCGAGGTAGCCGAAGTACGTCCACTGCACGGCCTCCTTGGCGGTGCTGGCCGGACGCGAGATGTCGAAGCCGTAGATCTCGCCCAGGTGCTTCAGCTTCTGCAGGGCCTTGATCTGCTCGGAATGCTCCTCGCGGTAGCGGGCCCAGTGCTCGCTGAAGCCCTCGTCGGCGACCGCGTCCTTGGCGCGCTTCTTGTCCTCGATGAGGGCGTCGACGCCGTAGAGGGCGACGCGGCGGTAGTCGCCGATGATGCGACCACGTCCGTAGGCATCCGGCAGGCCCGTGATGATGTGCGAGGAGCGCGCGGCGCGGATGCGCGGCGTGTAGATGTCGAAGACCGCCTCGTTGTGCGTCTTGCGGTACTTGGTGAAGATCTCCTTGACGTGCTCGTCCGGCTTGGCGCCGGCCTCGCGCAGCGCGGTCTCGACCATGCGCCAGCCGCCGAACGGCATCATGGCGCGCTTCAGCGGGGTGTCGGTCTGCAGGCCGACGACCACGTCATCGCCCTTCCAGATGTAACCCGCCGGGAAGGCGTCGATGTCGGCCGGGATCTCGGCGTCGACGGCGAACACGCGGTTGCGGCGCTCGACGGAGAGGTAGTTGTCTTCGAGGCGCTGCCAGGTGGCAGTCGTCTTCTCGGTGGGGCCGGCGAGGAAGGAGGCATCCCCGTCATACGGGGTGTAGTTGCGTTGGACAAAGTCCCGCACCTCGATCTGGGTCCGCCAGGGGCCCTCTGTGAATCCGTCCCACTCGGTGGGGTCGTTTACCAATGTGTCTTCGGCTACGTTCAACGTCACGAGGGAACAGTTTACGACGATTTGTAGGACTAAGCGATTCGGGCATGGTGGCTGAGCGTTGGGGCCCCGTATGGGGGCGCAGGGTTTGGACAAACTCCCACGACACGGCATGGAACCCGGAGGTCGGGTTCCAGTGGTCAGACGGAACGAGCGTTTGCCGGGGCGCCGACATCAGCGGGTTTCGGCGACATCGCCGCCATGTGGCGGCGACGATAGGATGACGCGCATGAGTCACGTTCTTGCTGCCGTTGCCTGGCCCTACGCCAACGGCCCCCGCCATATCGGTCATGTCTCGGGCTTCGGGGTTCCCTCCGATGTGTTCTCCCGGTACATGCGCATGGCGGGCCACGACGTGCTCATGGTCTCCGGCTCGGACGAGCACGGCACCGCCATCCAGGTGAAGGCCGATTCAGAGGGCCTCACGGCTCGCCAGACGGCGGACAAGTACCACGGCCAGATCGTCTCGGACCTGCAGGGGCTCGGCCTCAGCTACGACCTGTACACGCGCACCACCACGCCGAACCACTATCACGTGGTGCAGGAGATCTTCACCGCCCTCTACGAGAACGGCTACATCGTCGCGAAGACGCAGATGGGCGCCATCTCGCCGTCGACGGGTCGCACCCTGCCGGACCGCTTCATCGAGGGCACGTGTCCCATCTGCGGGTACGACAACGCCCGCGGTGACCAGTGCGACAAGTGTGGCAACCAGCTGGACCCGGCAGACCTCATCGACCCGAAGTCCAAGGTCAACGGCGAGACCCCCAACTTCGTGGAGACCGAACACTTCTTCCTCGATCTGCCGAAGCTCGCACCGCAGCTGGCCGAGTGGATCGATTCGCGGGAAGACTGGCGCCCCAACGTGCTGAAGTTCTCGCACAACCTGCTCAAGGAGATCCGTGAGCGCGCCATCACGCGTGACCTCGACTGGGGCGTGCCCGTCCCGCTCGACGGCTGGCGCGACGCCCCGATGAAGCGCATCTACGTGTGGTTCGACGCCGTCATCGGCTATCTTTCGGCATCCATCGAATGGGCCAAGCGCACCGGCGACCCGGACGCGTGGCGCAAGTGGTGGAACGACGACCGGGCCTCCTCCTACTACTTCATGGGCAAGGACAACATCGTCTTCCACTCCGTCATCTGGCCGGGCATCCTGCTGGGCGCCAACGGCCAGGGCACGATGGGCGGCACCATCCGTCCCGAGCTCGGCGAGCTGCGGCTCCCCACGGAAGTGGTCAGCTCCGAGTTCATGACCATGCGCGGCTCGAAGGTCTCCAGCTCGCGCGGCGCCTCCATCTTCGTCGGCGACTTCCTCAACGAGTTCGGCCCCGATGCGCTGCGCTACTACATCGCCGTGGCCGGCCCCGAGAACCAGGACACGGACTTCACGTGGGAGGAATTCGTCCGCCGGACCAACTTCGAGTTGGCCAACGAGTGGGGCAACCTCGTCAACCGCTCGATCTCCATGGCGCACAAGAACAACGGAGCCATCCCGGCCATGGGCGAGCTCAGCGACGAGGACCGGGCGCTGCTCGACGCGTCTCGGGAGGCCTTCCACACCGTCGGGGACCACATCGCCGCCCGCCGGTTCAAGGCCGGTATCACCGAGGCCATGCGTGTCGTCGGCCTCGCCAACAAGTACATCTCCGACATGGAGCCGTGGAAGCTGAAGGACGACCCGGCCCGCCGCGACACCGTCCTGCACGTCGCGCTCCAGGTGATTTCGGACTGCAACACGCTCCTCACCCCGTACCTCCCGCACGCCGCCCAGCAGATCTTCGAGGCGCTCGGCAACGAGGGTGTGTGGGCCGCGCAGCCGCAGATCGTCGACGTGACCGACGGCGACCTGACCTACCCCACCCTGCAGGGCGACTACGCGTCGCAGCTGGCGGTGTGGGACTCGCGCCCGATCGTCGCCGGCACGCCGTTGCAGAAGCCCTCGCCGCTGTTCACGAAGCTGGACGAGAAGCTGGGCCAGACCGGCCCGGCATTCGCGCCCATCCCGGAGTAGCCCGCTCGGTCGTCAGCTGTCGCGCCCGCGGAAGGCGGCGCGGAGCTGCTCCCGGTGGACGGCCGCCACCGCCGTGAGCGGGATCCCGGCCGGGCACACCTCGACGCATTCGCCGAAGCTGGAGCACGGGCCGAACTGGGCGTCCAGCGCCTCTCCCACGGCCCGGGCGCGCTTGCCGCGTTCCAACTTCCCGTGCGGGATCAGGGCGAGATGGGCGAGCTTGGCGCCGGCGAACAGGTGGGCGGCGCCGTTGGGGCAGGCGGCGACGCACGCGCCGCAGCCGATGCACGCCGCGAAGTCCAGGGCGAGTTCGGCGTCGCCGCGGCCGACGAGCAGGTCGTCGGCGTCCGGCGCGGTGCCGGCCATGACGTCGACGTGCCCCCCGGCCTCGATCAGCCGGTCCAGCGAGGAGCGGTCCACCACCAGATCCCGCACGACGGGGAACGCAGCCGAGCGCAACGGCTCGATGCGCAACGTCGAGATGCCCCCGAAGGCGCGCAGGTGCTGTCGACAGGACGGCGTCTTCGGCACCGGGCCGTGGGGGCGGTCGTTGACCGTCACACCGCACGCACCGCAGACCCCCTCCCGGCAGTCGGATTCGAACTGGATCGGCTCCACGCCCGAGTCCGCCAGTTGGTCGTTGAGCCTGTCCAACAACTCGAGCAGGCTCATCTCCGGCGTCGCATCGTCGACGACATGCGTCTCGAAACGACCCTCGGCCGCGGGCGAATCCTGTCGCCAGACCTCTATCTCGACTCTCATCGGTAGTTCCTCACCGCCAGGGGCACCAGGTCGAAGCTGAGCTCCTCCAAGTGCCGGGTGTGCCTGCCCTCCGGTGTGGTCTCCCAGGCGGAGACGTTGCACCAGCGCCCGTCGTCGCGGGCCGCCTCGCCGTCGGCCGTCGCGAACTCCTCGCGGAAATGAGCCCCGCAGGATTCGGTGCGGTCCAGGGCGTCGAGGACCATCAGCTCCGCCAATTCAAGGAAATCGGCGACTCTCGCGGCGCGCTCCAACTCCTGGTTCAGCCGGTCGGCCGGCCCGGCGACCCGCACGTCGCGCCAGAACTCTTCGCGCAGCGCCCGCACCTCGTCGAGCGCAGCCCGCAGGCCCTGCTCGCTGCGTGACACCCCGCAGCCGCGGTACAGGATCTCGCCGAGGCGCCGGTGGAAGGCGGCGGGGCGGGCCACGCCGTCGTTGTCCACCAGCCTGCGGGTGCGGTCCCGCACCCAGGCCAGCGACTCGGCGGCCTCAACCGAGCCCGCTTCGAGGAGGGGAGTCCCGACGAGCGGCGCCAGGTAGTTCGGCACCGACAGCGGCAGCGTGAACCAGCCGTCGACGCAGGCGCTGAGCAGCGAGTTCGCGCCCAGCCGGTTGGCGCCGTGGTAGTTGCTGCCTGCCTCGCCGCCGACGAACAAGCCGGGCACCGTCGTCATCTGGTCATAGTCGCTCCACAGGCCGCCCATGGTGAAGTGCGCCCCCGGGGCGATCCGCATCGGAACGGCGTACGGATCCTCGCCCGTGGCGTCGTGGTACATCTCGAACAGGTTGCCGTACCGCTCGGCGATCTCGGGCCGTCCCAGCCGTGCGATGGCGTCGCGGAAATCGAGGTACACCGAGTTCCGCAACGGCCCGACGCCCCGGCCGGCCCCGATCTCGTCCCTGGCGGCGCGTGAGGCGATGTCGCGTGGCGTGAGGTTGCCGAAGGCGGGGTAGCGGCGCTCCAGGTAGTAGTCGCGCTCCACGTCGGGGATGTCTCCCGCCGGGCGGTCGTCGCCCGGCCGCACGGGCACCCAGATGCGGCCGTCGTTGCGGAGCGACTCGCTCATCAGCGTCGTCTTGGACTGCCAGTGTGAACTCACCGGGAGCGCTGTGGGGTGGAACTGCACGAACGACGGGCTGGCGAACAGGGCCCCGCGCCGGTGGGCCCGCCAGGTGGCCGTCGCGTTGGAGTTCATCGCCAACGTGGAATGGAAGTAGACGGAGCCGTAGCCACCGGTGGCCAGCACGACGGCGTGACCGGGTGTGAAGCTGACCGCGCCGGTGACCAGGTCACGGGTCACGATGCCCTGGGCGCGGCCCTCAGCGACGACGAGGTCCAGCATCTCGGTGCGCGTGTGCAGCCGCACAGTGCCGCGCGACACCTGCCGGAGCAGCGCCTGCGCGGCGGCGACCTGCAACTGCTGGCCCGTCTGGCCGCGCGTGTAGTAGGTCCGCGACACCTGCACGCCGCCGAACGAGCGCGTCGCCAACTGCCCGCCGTACTCGCGGGCGAAGGGGGCACCGATGGCCTGGAGATGGTCGATGACGCGGACCGACTCGGTGGCCAGCCGCACGACGTCGGCCTCGCGCCCGCGGAAGTCGCCGCCCTTGACGGTGTCGCTGATGAACCGTGCCAGGGAGTCGCCGTCGACCTTCCGGGCCCGGGCCGCGTTGATGCCGCCCTGGGCCGCGACGCTGTGGGCCCGCCGCGGCGCATCGTGGAACGTGAAGCACTCGACGTGGTAACCCAACTCTCCCAACGCTGCAGCTGCGCCGGCCCCGGCCAGGCCGGTGCCTACCACGACCACGGTCATCTTTCGCCGGTTCGCGGGGCTGACGAGGCGGTAGTCCGAGGTGCGTCGCGCCCACGCGGTGGCGGGGTTACCGGCCGGCACGTGCGCGTCGAGCATCATGCGATCACCCCGGCCAGGACCAGCACGGGAATGGCGGCGTTCCCGGCTACGACGGCCAACGCCAGCACCGCGCCGACGGCGGCCCAGGCTGCGCGGAACCGCCGCCCGGTCACGCCCCAGTCCTGCAGCAGCGCGCGCCAGCCGTGCCAGATGTGCACGCCGATGACCACCATGGTGAAGGTGTAGAAGGCCGCCATCCACGGCCGCGAGAAGCTCGCCACCAGGTTCGCGTAGGCGGGGATCACCCCGTCGGGGCCGGCGTGGGCGTAGGAACCGGGGGAGACCAGGGCGCCAATGGTGAGGTCCAGTAGGTGCACCACCACGAACACGAGGATGACCACCCCACCTGGCAGCATGGTGCGGGCGCCCCAGGCGGTGGCCCGTGGCATGGACCGACGGCGGTGGGAGCCGCGCGCCGCACGCCCACGCAGCCACAGGGTCACCGCCGCCCACACGTGGGCGACCAGGCTCACCGCGAGGGTCACTCGGAGGGCCCAGAGCACGCCCTTCTTCGGGATGAGTGGGTAGCCCACTTCACGCAGCCACGTCGCGTAACCGTCCAGGGAGGCGTGACCCCCGTAGACCTTGAGGTTGCCGATCATGTGGATGAACACGAACCCCACGAAGACCACGCCCGTGACGGCCATCACCTGCTTCAACGCAAAGGTGCTGGGTCGTTTCCTCATCGCGGCCGGTCGTTCCAGTACGGCGGTCATGTCCCGACCGTAGCCCAGCACCCGCCGGGATCAACCGCCGGGGTGAGTCACCGTCGCTTCACGGAGCCGAGGGCCCGGCGCATCGACATCCCCCGGAAGCCGGCCGCCAGCGCGGCCCGCCGCAGCGCCGGCTCGGAGCGGTAGAGGGCCCAGCCGCGACGGAGCAACAGCACCGGTGGCTTGCGGTGCTCCTTGAGGTCGCGGGCCAGGCGTCGCAGGAAGTTGGCCGCCCGTCGCCTGTCCAGCCACAGGGCCTCCACCGTCAGACCTTCGGCGCGGGCGGCGGCCAGCGCCTGGATGGCGAAGATGCCCTCGGCCAGCACGATCTGCGCGGTGCCCAGGTCGACGGTGCGGGTCCCGACCCGTCGGGACAGGGAGATGTCGTAGACAGGCAACTCCGCCCGCCCGTCCCGCAGGAGGGTGCGCAGCGTGTCGACGGCCAGTTCCATGTCCCAGCAGGCGACATCGTCCCAGTCCGGGATACCCATGGGCGTCATGGGGAGATCCGGATGGCCAAGGTCGCGGTAGAAGTCGTCGAGGGACAGCGCGACGACGTGCTCGCCGTCGGCTGCCAGGCTGGTGATCCGCGATTTTCCGCTGCCGGAGGGACCCGCGATCAGCACCAGCGTTCGAACCATGGGACAGAATCGTAGGGCACAGACCCGCGTCGATCAGCATCGGCCACCGTGCTCGGGCCCGGCCGACGTGGGCACCCGACACCAAGGGGTGTGGCGGAGGTGGGGCGCCTCTGGTGTGCTGGACGGATATCCCGCTGCGCCAGCAGCGCGAGACCGGAAGGGACGCAACATGAACGACCTGTCGCCCACCCTGATCGCGGTGATCATCGCCGCCATCATCATTGTCATCGTTGTGATCGTGCTCATCGTCCGCGCCGCGGGCAAGCGCAGGACGGAGCAGCTCGTCGAGGATCGGCGCCATGCGGAGGAACTGCGGCGGGACACGGACCGCGACCGGGTGGCCCTCCGCGAGCAGGAGCTGGGCGTGCGTAAGCAGGAGCTCGAGGCGGAGCAGGCCCGGGTGAACGCCGAGAAGGCCCGCATCGAGGCCGAGCGGATCGAGCGGGAAGCCAGCCAGCGCCGCGAGAGCCTCGCCGAGAGCCAGGAGGACATCGACAGGCGCACCCGTGAGGCTGAGAAGCTCGATCCGGACCGCCGCGACGACGGCTCGATCCGCCACGATGCGCACGAGTTGCGCGACACCGACGACCACCGCGGCGTCACCGACGACCACCGGCGCGACGACCATCGCCACTGATCCCACTCAACGCACGAGGGGCGACTCCACCGGAGTCGCCCCTCGTGCGTGTTTGGCTGAGGTTTACCAGCTTCCGCCGCCACCGCCGCCGAAGCCGCCCCCGCCGCTGAAGCCGGAGAAGCCGGACGAGCCGCCCGTGGCCTGGCTCATGCCGTCCATCCGGGCCTCGTTCATGACGCTGTTGAACGAGCTGGTGAGGTTGTTCATCGCGCTGGCGAAGTAGTAGCCGTGCATGAGGTCTGCGCCGATGTACCACGAGGTGTCGGCCTGGTAGATGCCTTCGGCGCCGAGCTGCGCGAACAGCTTCGACCAGCGGTCGGCCACGCCGAACACGATGGCGTAGGGGAGGTACTTGGAGAAGATGTCCTCGCCCTCCTCGAAGCGGAGGGTCTCCTTCTCGGCGGTGCGCAGGTAGAGCTCGAAGCCCTTGGCCTGCGCCAGGTAGGCCGAGCCGGTGGCCGTGCGCTTGCGGAAGCCGCCGGACAGCAGGATCAGGCCGATGCCGAACAGCGCCACGGGGATGGCGAGCAGGCCCCAGCCGAAGGCGCCGAAGACGAACCCGATGCCGACGGCTCCCAGCAGGAGCAGCACGCCCATGCCGATGGGCACCATCTGCGCCACCTGGGGATTGCTCTTGAACCAACCCTTCTGGACGACGGCGTTGTACAGACCCTGCCGCGCGTCGGGCAGCACGTTCTGGAACTTCGCCTTGCTCAGTTCGCGGGAGCGACGCACTGCCTGGCCCTTGAAGATGTCGCCCAGCAGCTTGCGCTCATAGGGCAACAGGGCCTCGCCCGCCGGCGGGTTGGTGGCGTAGAGGGTGAAGTCCTTGCGCCCGTCGGATTCGATCTGCAGGAAACCGCGCACGGCCAGGTCGATGATGGTCGCGGACACGTCGACGTTGTCGGCGGTCGCGTCGATCAGGGTGCCGATCTCGCCGGGGGTGGCGCCCTTGGGCGGATGGAACTGGACGGCCACGGGGGTCTTGCCCGCCTTGGTGCCGACGCGTCCCTGCTCGCCCGCTGTGGGCGTGAGGCCAGGGGTCAGGCCCAGGAAGACCTCGTCGCGGGTGTGCCTGCGGCGCACGATCAGCAGCCCTGCGATGGCCGCGATGAGCCCGGCGCCGGTGACCGCGCCGGTGGCGGGGGTCAGCTCGAAGGGGCTGACGATCTCCTCGATGGTCTGCGTGGCTCCGCCGAAGGTGCCGGCGGGGAACCCTGCGACCACCTGCACCGGGGTCTTCGGGTTGACGGCGGGGACGGCGAACGTGGCGCTGTTGCCGCTGTAGGACGTCTCACACGGGGTCTGGTTGTCGTAGGGGCCGTAGAAACAGGCCGTCTTCTCAACGCCCGCGGGGCCCGTCACGGTGACCCGCACGTCGCTGAACCGCGACTCCCACGCAGGGCCGATGACGTCCCAGTTGAACTCGTCGAGGCCGGACTCGGGATGGTCAGAGGCGATGAGGCCCTTCACGTCGTAGGAGACGACGTAGTCCTGAGGCGTGGTGTTGACCACGTTGGCGTTGCCGATGCGCAGCCGGAAACCGTCGGAGCTGCTCTCGCGCTGCACGTCGGTGCGGGCACCGGTGGGGGAGGCGACGCTGATGTTGTCGTACTCGAAGATGTAGCGCTTGCCGTCGCCCTCCTGCTGGGTGGGGAACAGGAAGTAGGGCCCCCGCCCGTTGAACGCCGCGAAGTCCATCGTGAAGTCGACCTCCACCTGGGCGATCCCGTCCTCGGTGAGGTTGACGTCGACGTAGTAGCGCGTGATCGGCGCCGAGTCGTCCGCGGCGGCGGGTACCACGGCCCAGGCAGTGAACAGGACGAGCAGAAGGGCCGTGAAAGCGGCGCGCAGCTTGAGCATGGTTCCAGAGTACCCAGGCCGGGGAGCGTGGCCGGGCACCCGGTGGGATACCTCCCGATCCGCGAACCCGGCCGATCACGCGTAGAGAGGGTACGGTTCAGGGGTGAATGAAACCCCGGCGCGCATCACGGTGGCGATCGTCAACGACTACCCCGTAGTCGTGGAAGGCGTGGCGCAGTTGTTGGCGCATGACACCCGCCTGCAGCTCGTCGAGCTGGACACCATGACCCACCCGCGGCAGGCCGTCGACATCGTCCTGTTCGATGCGTTCGGCCAGTTGCATCTCGAAGACGACATCCGGCAATTGCTGGCCAACCCGAAGTACGGCCGAGTGGTCGTCTACACCTGGAACATCAGGCCGGAGCAGGTGGCGAAGGCGCTCGAGATCGGCGTCCACGGCTACGTGTCCAAGGTGGCCGACGGCAACACGTTGTGTGACGCGCTGGTGCGCGTCCACGGTGGTGAGCGGGTGGTCGAGCCCAAACCGGTGCCGCACGAGATCGAATCCGGCGACTGGCCGGGCCGTCGTCACGGCCTCTCGGCGCGTGAGGCCGAGGTGATCGCCATGATCACCCAGGGCATCACCAACGATGAGATCGCCAAGGCCAGCTACCTCAGCATCAACTCCGTGAAGAGCTACATCCGCTCCGCCTACCGCAAGATGGGCGTCGAACGCCGTAGCCAGGCCGTGCTCTGGGGCGTGGAGAACGGGATGCTCCCACGCCGCCAGCGCAGGGAACTCTAGGCCTCCACGCCCAGAGCGGCCGCCATCTCACGCCTCAGCGTGACGAGCTTCTCAGCCGCATGGACCCGCGCGGCGGGCACGTCCTGGGATTCGTCGACGCCCAGGCGCACCTCCAGGTAGCACTTGAGCTTCGGCTCGGTGCCGGAGGGCCGGGCCACCACGTGCACGGATTCCCCGGTCAGCTCGACGGCGTCCGTGGGCGGTAGCGCCTCGGAGCCCTCCGCGAGGTCTGCCACGACGACGGGCTCGCCCAGCAACTCGGCCGGCGGGTTCGCGCGGAGCCGCGCCATGGCGTCGGCGATGAGGGACAGGTCCGCCACCCGCACCGACAGTTGCGACGTGGCCGTGAGCCCGTGCGTCCGGGAGATCTCGGCGAGCCGGTCCGCCAGCGTGCGGCCTTCGGCCTTGAGCCCGGCGACGATCCGCAGCACGGACAGGGCCGCGGTGATGCCGTCCTTGTCCGGCACCGCACGGGAATCGCAGCAGTAGCCGATGGCCTCTTCGTAGCCGAACGCCAGGTCTGCCACCCGGCCGATCCACTTGAAGCCGGTAAGCGTCGTGACGTGCGGCCTGCCGGCGGCGCGCGCCATGCGGGCGAGCTCGGTGGAACTCACCACGGAGTTCGCGAACCGACCGGGCACGCCGCGACGGATGGCGTCGTCACCGAGGAGCGAGCCTAGTTCGTCGCCGGTCAGCATGCGCCACTGACCGTCCACGACCGCGGCCACGGCGCAGCGGTCCGCGTCGGGGTCGTTGGCGATCACGACGTCGGCACCCTTGTCGGCCGCCAGGGCGACCGCCAGGTCGATGGCGCCCTTCTCCTCGGGGTTGGGGAACGCGACGGTGGGGAAGTTCGGGTCTGGCTGCGACTGCTCGCCGACCTCGGTGGCGGCCGGGAGGCCGACCGCCTCGGCCACGGCGCGGACGGTGGCGGTGCCCACCCCGTGCATGGCGGTGTGCACCCAGACGATGTCACGGGGTGCGTCGGCGGGGTACAGCGTGACCGCGCGGGCGACGTAGGCCCGGCGCAGTTCGGCGGTGATGTCGGTGCGCTCAGTTCCGCGGGGGAGGTCCGTCCAGTCGCGGGACGCGACCTTGGCGATCTCGGCCGCGATCTCCGCGTCCGTGGGCGGCACGATCTGGGAGCCGTCGCCCAGGTACACCTTGTAGCCGTTGTCCTGCGGGGGGTTGTGGCTGGCGGTCACCACGACACCGGCGACGCAGCCGAAATGCTGGATGCCGAAGGCGATCACCGGGGTGGGCGTGGGTTCGGTGACCCACAGCACCTCGAAGCCGGCGCCGGCCATGACACGGGCGGTGTCCTCGGCGAAGTCCGTCGACTTGTGGCGCGCGTCATAGCCGACGATGACCTTGCCACCGTCGTGCCCCTGGGCCTTGAGCCACCCGGCGAAGCCTGCGGCGGCCTGGGTGACGACCGAGCGGTTCATCCGTGCGGGGCCGGGCCCGAGCGCTCCTCGCAGACCCGCGGTGCCGAACTCGAGCGGACCGGCGAAGGCCAGCTTCAGTTCCCTCTCAGCGGCCTCGCGGAACGTCGGGTCGTTGGCCTGGGCCTGGACAACGAGGTGGTCGAGCTGTTCGCGGGTCTCCGGATCCGGGTCCATGTCGCGCCAGCGGATGGCGGCGTTCAGCAGGTCCTGCATCACAGCCTCCCCACGATGGCAGACAGCAGCGCCGCGAGCCGCGGGCCCGCGTCGCGCCCGGCCTGGAGCACCTCGGCATGGTCGAGGTTGCTGTCGCTGAGCCCGGCGGCGGCGTTGGTGACGAGCGACAGGCCAAGGACCTCGAGGCCTGCCTCGCGGGCGGCGATGGTCTCCAGCGTGGTGGACATGCCGACGAGGTCGCCGCCGAGGATGCCGGCCATGCGGACCTCTGCCGGCGTTTCGTACTGCGGCCCGCGGAACTGGACGTACACGCCCTCCGGCAGGCTGCCGGCGGCTTCCTGGGCCACGGCGCGCAGACGCGTGGAATAGGCCTCGGAGAGGTCGACGAAGTTGGCGCCCTCGAGCGGGGTGTCGCCGGTCAGGTTGATGTGGTCCTTGATCAGGACGACGGTGCCGGGCGCCCAGTCCGGGTTGAGGCCGCCGCAGCCGTTGGTCAGCACCATGGTGGTGGCGCCCCAGGCCGCAGCGGTGCGCACGCCGTGGGCGACGGGCGCGACGCCGCGCCCTTCGTAGTAGTGCGTGCGGCCGGTGAAGATCGCGGCCAGCTTGCCACCCGCGGTGCGGACGAGGAGCAGTTTGCCGCCGTGGCCGCTGACCACGGGCCTGCTGAAGCCGGGCACGTCGCCCAGTTCGAGTTCGCCCACGGGTTCGCCGAGGGAATCAGCCCCGGACGCCCAGCCGGAACCCAGCACGAGGGCGATGTCGATCGCCTGTTCGCCCAGACGGTCACGTAGATACGTTGCGGCCTCGGCGGCCAGCTCAAATGCTTCACTCACGCCCATCAGCATAAGTGAGCCGCCTCACGTGCGGCGCGGCTATGGAAGGATGGGGGCCGT
The DNA here is from genome assembly GCF_022342445.1 of Tessaracoccus sp. ZS01. NCBI lineage: Bacteria > Bacillati > Actinomycetota > Actinomycetes > Propionibacteriales > Propionibacteriaceae > Tessaracoccus > Tessaracoccus sp. ZS01. The sequence continues at coordinate 24,963 of NZ_PQFE01000003.1, forward strand.
GACCAAGGTTGTGATCATCGGTGGTGGACCCGGCGGCTATGAGGCCGCTCTCGTCGGAAATCAGCTGGGCGGTGAGGTCACCCTGATCGAACGCGACGGGCTCGGCGGAGCCGCGGTGCTGAGTGACTGTGTGCCGTCGAAGACGCTCATCGCCACGGCAGAGGTGATGGTCCGCATCAAGAACGCGAACCAACTCGGGCTGCACATCCAGGCCGGGAACCTCCGCGAAGTGGTCAAGGTGGACCTGGCCGAGGTCAACGAGCGGGTCCTGGCCCTCGCCCAGGCCCAGTCCGACGACATCGCGGCCAAGCTGCGTCGTGACGGCGTGCAACTGGTGACCGGCCAGGCGCGCCTCGACGGTGCGAACCGCGTCGTCGCCACCACCGAGGCGGGCGAAGAGACCTTCGAGGCCGACATCGTGCTGGTGGCCACGGGCACCACGCCGCGTGAACTGCCCGACGCCAGGTGCGACGGCGAGCGCATCCTGAACTGGAAGCAGGTCTACAACCTCACGGACGTCCCGGAGCGGCTCATCGTCGTGGGCTCCGGTGTGACCGGCGCGGAGTTCGCCTCCGCCTACGACGGCCTGGGCTGCGAGGTCGTCCTGGTGTCGTCCCGCAAACAGGTGCTCCCCGGCGAGGACCAGGACGCCGCCGCCGTGCTGCAGCGCGCGTTCGAGCGCCGCGGCATGCAGATCCTGTCGGAGAGCCGTGCGGTCGCCGCCAGGCGGCAGGGTGACGGCGTCGTCGTGACGCTGGAGGACGGCCGCGAGGTGGAGGGTTCGCACTGCCTGCTGGCAGTGGGCGCCATCCCGAACTCCGCCGGCCTGGGTCTCGAAGAGGTGGGCGTCGAGCTGGGCAAGTGGGGACACATCCCCGTGGACCGCGTCTCGCGCACCTCGCACCGCAACATCTACGCCGCCGGCGACGTGACCGGCGTGTTCGCGCTGGCCTCGGTGGCCGCCATGCAGGGCCGCATCGCCATGTGGCACTCGCTGGGCGACGCGGTGGCGCCGCTGGACATGCGCACGGTGTCGTCGAACGTGTTCACCACCCCGGAGATCGCGACGGTGGGGGTGACCCAGAAGGCGGTCGACGCCGGTGAGGTACGCGTCGCCTCCGTGCTGCTGCCGCTGGCCCCCAACGCCCGCTCGAAGATGATGGGATTCACCGACGGGTTCGTGAAGCTGTTCTGCCTGCCCACCACCGGCATCATCATCGGCGGCGTTGTGGTCGCACCCCGGGCCTCGGAGCTGATCCACGCCGTGTCGCTGGCCGTTGCGCAGAAGATCACCGTGGACGAGTTCAGCCACGCCTTCACCGTCTACCCCTCGATGTCGGGCTCCATCGCGGAGGCTGCCCGTCGTCTGCACAACCGCGACGACCCCTTGATGACGCAGTAGTCGCAGCAGGCCCCCGCTGCGGTTCGCCCTGGTCGAGCCCCAAACGGCGAGCTGCGCCTCGGTGCTGGGTTTGGTGCCATGGACGGGCACAAACCCAGCAGTACGCAGTGTCGCCCGTCAGCCGCGCAGCTCGGGGAACTGCTCGTAGCGGAAGTCCTCGATGCGGACGGCGGTGTCGTGCTCGCGGGCCCGGAGGACCACCCTGCGGACCTTGCCGCTCAGGGTCTTGGGAAGCGTCGAGAACTCCACCCGCCGGATCCGCAGGTACGGCGCCAGGCGTTCCTTCGCGTGCAGCAGGATGGACAGCGCTGTCTCGCGGGACGGTTCGAACCCGGCCGCCAGCGACACGTACGCCTTCGGGACGGCGGCGCGGATGGGGTCCGGCGCGGGCACGATCGCGGCCTCGACGACGGCGGGGTGCTCGATCAGGACCGACTCCAGTTCGAACGGCGAGATCTTGTAATCCGACGCCTTGAACACGTCGTCGGTGCGCCCGACGTACGTCAGGTAGCCCTCCCCGTCGACGGTCACCAGGTCGCCTGAGTGATAGCGGCCGTCCTCCTGTGCCGTGGGCGCACCCCCGAGGTAGCCCGACATCAGGTTGTACGGCCACGGGTCGAGCGGCAGCGTGATCTCGCCCTGGCCCGCCACCTCGCCGGTGTCCGGATCGACGATCTGGATGCCCACGCCCGGCAGGATCTTGCCCATGGCCCCAGGCTTGACCTTCTCGCCCGGCGCGTTGCCGATGGTGCAGGTCGTCTCGGTCTGGCCGTAGCCGTCGCGGATCGTGAGGCCCCAAGCGCGTTCGACCGTCGAAATCACTTCGGGGTTCAGCGGTTCGCCCGCGCCGACGATGTCGCGCAGGACCGACGGCTTCGAGCCCAGATTCGCCTGGATCATCATCCGCCACACGGTGGGCGGGGCGCAGAACGTGGTGACCTTCGCGTCCTCGAGTTCCCTCAGCATCTTCGCCGCGTCGAAGCGGCTGTAGTTGTACGAGAACACCGTCGCCTCGGCCAACCACGGCGAGAAGAAGCTCGACCAGGCGTGCTTGCCCCAGCCGGGGGAGGAGACGTTGAGGTGCACGTCGCCGGGTCGCACGCCGATGAAGTACATCGTCGACAGGTGGCCGACGGGGTAGCTCAGCTGGGTGTGGGCCACGAGCTTGGGGTCTCTCGTGGTGCCGGAGGTGAAGTAATAGAGCACCGGGTCGTTGATGTCGGTGACCACCTGGCACGGGGCGGCGGGGGAGTCCGCGGACTCCGCCATGCTGAGCCATCGGTCGTGGGCGTGCCCCGTGGTGATGAGGGTGGCGCCGTCGATGAGGTCGAACTTGTCCTCGTCGACGGGGTTGGCGATGACGGCGCGGACGTCGGCGCGCTGGATGCGGTCCACCAGGTCGAAGTCCTGCAACGCCTGCGCGGTGGGCAGGATGATGCCGCCGATCTTCATCACGGCCAGCATGGCGTCCCACAACTCCACCTGGTTGGCGAGCATCAGCATGACGGCGTCGCCCTTGCGCACGCCGGCCGTCGTCTGCAGCCAGCCGGCCAGCCGGTCCGAGCGCTCAACCAGTTCGCCGTAGGTGTAGCGCTCGTCCGCCCCGTCCTCGTCGCGGATCCACAGCGCAAGGTCATCGCGGTCGCGCCCGATGGCGTCGAACCAGTCGATGGCCCAGTTGAAATTGCCGGTGATGTCCGGCCACTCGAACCGGGCGCGGGCCTCGTCGCCCTGTCCCACGAGGTCGAGGAGGAGATCGCGGGCGGCGCGGATCTTGGTGGTGGCGTCGGACATGGGGCTCCTCGGGACGTTACCTACGGTTGCGTAGGTTGGTTCCGAGATTACTCCGGGCGTTGTCCCTCGACTCTGGTGACTCCGTCAGTAAAGGGCTGGCCGCACTTGTGGGACTCCCACAACTGCCGGGCCCCTGTCAGTCGTCGAGCAGACCCATCAACAGTGAGAAGCCGCCGATCATCAGGGCCCCCGTCGTGATCTGGCGGATCACGGGATCTGACCCGTAACGGCCGTAGTAGCCCTGCGCCCAGGCGGCGTGGCGCGGGTCCTCCCAGTAGGGCACCGGCATCAGCTGCGGGCCCGCGTGCACCATGCGGATGGAGGGGTCGTTGCCGGTGCGGACGCGCTGGGCGTCGGCGGCGCACGCGGGGACCTCACGCATCGCTCCGCCGGGCGGCGCCCACTGGACGTTGGCGACGGAGGTGCCGTGCGCCGGGTCGAAGAAGCAGGGCGGGCGGTGCTCCGGGACCGGTGCGCCGTTGGCGCGTGCCTTCACACAGGCGATCGCGTAGCGACCCTCGTCGAGGATCTCCGTGATGCGCTTCACGTCGGCGTTACTGCGGGCGTACTCGAGCTGCTGCTTGGCGCCGTCGTAGGAGTCGAGGGCCTTGCCGTAATCAGCTTGAGCGTCCGCGTCGAGGGTGCGGCCCACCACGTCGAGGTCGAGGTCTCGGAGCTGCTCACCGAACGTGGTGATGTCGGCGTTGACTGCGTCCCGCGAGGCGGGGGAGAGGGGCTGGGCCGCCGTCGGGTCGTAACCCTGGCCGTAGCCCAACTGCTGCCCGAAGCCGAAGTGCTGAGCGTAGCCCTGCTGCTGCTGCCCGTAACGCGTGGGCGGCCCGTAGCCCATGGGCGGCCGGAAGAACTGTTGCGGCTGGCCCCAACCGAGCTGCGGTTGCCGGGGCTGCTGCTGCTGATCGAGCTGGTCGTATCCGCTGCCTCGCACCGAGCGGCCGATGCCGAGCACGATGGACACCGCCACCATGATGAACATGATCGTGAAAATGCTGCCGAACACGCGTCCTCCAGTCGTCAGTCCCTCCAGAATAGGCGCGGCCTCCAAGGAGTGGAACGACGGCGGTGCCGGTGGCGGTCAACGCCACCGGCACCGGTGAGACAGCTCAGTGGGGTACCCCCGTCACTCGGGCTCGACGATCTCGCAGAGGACCTGGCCGGCCGTCACGGCCTGACCGGCCTCGACCTTCAGGTCCACCACCACGCCGTCGCGGTGGGCCTTGAGCGGCTGTTCCATCTTCATGGCTTCGATCACGGCGACGGTGTCGCCCTCGGCCACCTGCTGGCCCTCCTCGACGGCCACCTTGACGATGGTGCCCTGCATGGGCGACGTCATGGCGTTGCCGCTGGCGGCCGCGACCTTCGAGCCACCCCGGTCGCGCTTCGTGGGCTTCTTCATGGCCTTGCCGGCCGCGGGCCTGCCGCCGCCGAAGCCGCCGGGCAGCTTGACCTCGACGCGCTTGCCGTTGACCTCGACCGTGATGACCTCCGGCTCTTCGTGGTCATCCTCTTCGCCGAGGAGGCCGGTGTAGGGCGGGATCTCGGTGGCGAAATCCGTCTCGATCCAGCGGGTGTGCACTCTGAAGTGCCCGTCCGCCGCGGTGTAGGCGGGATCTGCCAGCACCACCTGGTGGAACGGCACGACGGTGGGCATGCCCTCGATCTGCAGTTCGGCCAGGGCGCGGCGGGAGCGGGCGATGGCCTGCTTCCGGTCCGCGCCGGTGACGATGAGCTTGGCCACGAGGGAGTCGAACGCACCCGGGACGGTCATGCCGACGTGGTACCCCTCGTCGACGCGGACGCCCGGGCCCGACGGCGCATGCCACTTCACCAGCGTGCCGGGGGCGGGCATGAAGTTGCGGCCGGCGTCTTCAGCGTTGATGCGGAACTCGATGGAGTGGCCGCGCACCTGGGGGTCGCCGTAGCCCAGTTCCTCGCCGGCGGCGATGCGGAACATCTCGCGCACCAGGTCGATGCCGGTGACCTCCTCGGAGACGGGGTGCTCCACCTGGAGGCGGGTATTGACCTCGAGGAACGAGATGGTGCCGTCGGTACCCACGAGGAATTCGCAGGTGCCGGCGCCGACGTAACCGGCCTCCTTGAGGATGGCCTTGGAGGATTCGTAGAGCAGCGTGACCTGTTCCTCGGTGAGGAACGGTGCGGGGGCCTCCTCGACGAGCTTCTGGTGGCGGCGCTGCAGCGAGCAGTCTCGGGTGGAGACCACCACGACGTTGCCGTGGGTGTCCGCCAGGCACTGGGTCTCCACGTGACGCGGCTTGTCGAGGTACCGCTCGACGAAGCACTCGCCGCGTCCGAAGGCGGTGACGGCTTCGCGGGTGGCGGACTCGAACAGGTCCGGGATCTCCTCAAGGGTGCGCGCCACCTTCAGGCCGCGTCCGCCGCCGCCGAAGGCCGCCTTGATCGCCACAGGGAGGCCGAACTCCTCGGCGAACGCGACCACTTCGCCTGCGTCGGCGACGGGATCCGCCGTACCCGGAACCTGGGGAGCGCCCACCTTCTGGGCGATGTGCCGTGCCCTGACCTTGTCGCCCAGCGACTCGATGGCGGCCGGCGGGGGCCCGATCCAGATGAGGCCGGCGTCGATGACGGCCTGGGCGAACTGGGCGTTCTCGGCGAGGAAGCCGTATCCGGGGTGGATGGCGTTGGCGCCCGCGCGCTCGGCGATCCCGAGCAGCTTGGGGATGTTGAGGTAGGTGTCCGCAGGGGTCGCGCCGTTGAGGGCGTACGCCTCGTCGGCCAGCTTGACGAACAGTGATTCTGCGTCGGAATCTGCGTAGACGGCTACGGAACCGATTCCAGCATCCCGCGCGGCACGAATGACTCGTACAGCGATTTCTCCGCGGTTTGCAATCAGAACCTTCGAGACGGCGTCGTTGCCCACTTCTCCTCCTGCATTCGTTTGTGCCTCGGAGTCTAGTGGGCGGCGCTTCGCGCGGTTGGATTGTCCATAACCTTGTGGATTCAGCGCGGATGTGCGGTCACGAGGGGGTGTCGCGGCGCTCCGCCGTCTGCTCCCGTTCGGCCATGTCGGCGGCGCTTGGGCCAGACATCTTGCGGTCACGTTCCTCCGCGGCGGGGGAGCCGGAGTAGAGGCGGGCCTCGGGGCTGCGCGACGACAGTGTGGTCTCCAGAGGGGACTCCTCCTTGCTCCGGATCTCGGAGGGCTTGCGGCGATGCGACAGCCACGAATGGAGCCACTTCGGCAGGGCCGGGTCCTCCTCCGTGTCCTCGAGACTGCCGGTGACCGCCGGCATCACGTCGGTCTCCTCCAGGGCCTGCTCCGCCTCCCACTCGGTGACGACCCGGTCGACGAAATCCTCGCGTTCCTCAACCGGCGGGGCCGTCGTCGTGTCGGGCTCAAGGCGGGTGCGGGGCAGGGCGTAGACGGCCTGGTGCTGCACCCAGGCGATGAGGTCCTCCCGCACCAGGCAGCGCAGATCCCACAGTTGGCCAGACGTTGCCGCGGAGACGACCGCGCGGATCCTGACATGGCCGCCCGTGGCGTCGGTCACCTGCATGGAGGCCGTGCGGCCGTCCCACAGTTCGCTGGAGCGCACGATGCGGGTCAGTTCGACCCGCATGGCCTCCACCGGCGCCAACCAGTCGAGGTCGAACTCGACGGTGCCGAGCAGCTTGGGCTCGCGTCGCGTCCAGTTCTCGAACGGCTTGCTGATGAAGTAGGTGCTGGGCACGATCCAGCGGCGGTCGTCCCACGCCCGGACGACCACGTAGGTCAGCGTGATCTCCTCGACGGAACCCATCTGCTCGTCGAAGACCACGAGGTCGCCGACGCGCAGCGCGTCCGAGAACGCGATCTGCATGCCCGCGAAGATGTTGGCCAGCGACGACTGCGCGGCGAGGCCCGCGACGATCGACAGCACGCCCGCCGAAGCCATCAATGACGCGCCGATCGCCCGGAACTGCGGGAACGTCAGAAGCGCCCCGGCCAGGGCACAGATCCAGATCACCGCCAGGCCCACCCGCATGACGATCTGCAACTGGGTGCGGACCCGGCGGAAGTGGGGCGTCTCCTCGGCGTCGTCCTCACGGCTGAGGAGCGTCTCCCCGATGGCCCTGATCACACCGGTGAGCAGGAAGGCGGCGGCGAAGATCATCAGGATGAGGAACACCTGGAGGAAGATCGGCCGCCACTCGGGCGCGGCCTGCAGCGCGCGCGGGCGGGTGACGAACGCCACAGCGAGCCCAGCGCCGAGCAGGATGAAGAAGATCCGTTGCGGCAGCCTCATGCGCCGGATGACGAACTTGCGGGTGCGGCGTTTGACGATGAGCCTCAGCAGGGCCGTCAGGATGAGCGACACGATGAAACCTGCGAGGAGTCCGAGCCCTGCCCAGAGCAGCACCGTCAGCAGGTCGAGCGTGTCGGGAGTCATGGTGAGAGCCTAGTCGCCGGACTCCTCCGGGGTCTCGCGATCCGTGCGCAGCGAGAGGGCGGCGAAGGAATCCGACGTGGTGAAGGCCCCCTGCCAGTGGCCGTTGGTGAAGAGCATCGACTGGTTCTTGTCCGCCGTGATCGTGAAGCCCATGCTCGCGAGGTTCTCGCGGAGGTACGCGGCGATGTCCTGCCCGGAGGGGGAGGAGAACACCGCGGTGACGTTGTTGTAGGAATCGATGCGGTCCGTGATCGACGCGTGGAGCGGGACGGAGAACATCTCCGGCGCGTTGACGTAGCCCAGCGAGCTGAGCAGGACGCCACCCTCCGGCGCGTCGCTCACTAGTGGTGACGACTCCGGGGCGGAGGGGGTGGGTTCCGGTGCGGCGGAGCATCCCACCAGGGCGAGCGCTGCCACCAGGGCGATTCCGATCCGTTGCACGGGGACGATCCTAGGCCACGCCCCAACCCTGGACCGCGTCCTAGGAACGCTGGTCCACCCACAGCGAGTGCCACGGCACGCCGGAGTCGATCACCATCTGCCGGACCAGCGGCAGCGAGATGCCGGTGACGTTGAACGGGTCGCCCTCGATGGACGTCACGAAGGCACCGCCCAGGCCGTCGATCGTGAAGGCCCCGGCCACCCGCTGGGGTTCCCCGGTAGCCGCGTAGGCCCGGATCTCCTCATCGGACAGGTCCGCGAAGCGCACCATGGTGGAGCCGACCCGCGTCTGCTCCGAATACCGCTCGCCCTGGTGCACGACGATGTGGTGGCCCGTGTGCAACAGGCCCTCATGCCCGCGCATCCGCTGCCATCGGTCGATGGCAGCCTCCTCCGTACCGGGCTTGCCGTGCGCCCGGCCCTCGAACTCGAGGACCGTGTCACACGCGAAGAGCACGAAGTCGCCCACGAGCTGCGGGACGACGGTGCTGCCCTTGGCCTCCGCGAGCCTGGCCGCCAGGCGGGTGGGGACCGGATCGACGATCTGACTCTCGTCGAAACCGGACACCACCACCTCGGGATCCAGGCCCGCGTTGCGCAGGACCTGCAGTCGCGCCGGCGACTTCGAAGCCAGAATCACCCGCATGTGATCACATGCGGTTGAACGTACGCCACGCCTCGCGGCCCGTGATCAACGGGCCGCGGACGGTGCGGTAGTAGGACTTCCAGCCGCCGGCCAGCGGCCGGTCCTCCGCCGAGCGCAACGGCTCACGCCGGGCGGAGGCCACGAGCACGGCGGTGACCGCGGCCATCTCCTCCTCGGTGAGAGTGGCCTTGCCGAATTCGAGCGAGCCGGTCACAGCGGGATGTTCCCATGCTTCTTCGGCGGCAACACCTCGCGCTTGGAACGCAGCAGGCGCAGCGCCCTGATGACCTGGGCCCTGGTCTCGTGCGGGTAGATCACCTGGTCGACGTAGCCGCGGTCCGCCGCGACATACGGGTTGGTCAGCTCGTCGTCGTACTCCTGGATGAGCCGCGCGCGCTCCTCCTCGGGGTTCTCCGAGTTGGTGAGTTGCTTGCGGTAGAGGATGTTGACGGCGCCCTGGGCGCCCATCACCGCGATCTGCGCCGTCGGCCACGCCAGGTTGATGTCGGCACCCAGGTGCTTGGAGCCCATGACGACGTACGCGCCGCCGTAGGCCTTGCGGGTGATGACGGTCAGCAACGGGACGGTTGCCTCGGCGTAGGCGTAGATGAGCTTCGCGCCGCGGCGGATGATGCCGTTGTGTTCCTGGCCGACGCCCGGCAGGAAGCCCGGCACGTCGACGAAGGTCAGCACCGGGATGTTGAACGCGTCGCAGGTGCGCACGAACCGGGCGGCCTTCTCGGCGGAGTCGATGTCGAGGCAGCCGGCGAACACCGTCGGCTGGTTAGCGACGATGCCGATCGAGCGGCCCTCGATCCGGCCGAAGCCGACGATGATCGACCCCGCGAACAGCGGCATGACCTCGAGGAACTCGTCGTCGTCGAGGACGTTGCGGATCACCTCGCGCATGTCGTAGGGCTGGTTCGCGGCGTCCGGGATGAGCAGGTCGAGTTCGCGGTCGTGGTCCGTGATGGTCAGGTCGACCTCGTCGTCGTCCCAGACCGGCGGATCCTCCAGGTTGTTCTGGGGGAGGTAACTGATGAGGTCACGCACGTACTCGATGGCGTCGTTCTCGTCGGCGGCCAGGTAGTGGGCGTTGCCCGACTTCGTGTTGTGCGTGCGTCCGCCGCCCAACTCCTCCATCGAGACGTCCTCGCCGGTGACGGTCTTGATGACCTCTGGGCCGGTGATGAACATCTGCGACGTCTGGTCCACCATCACGACGAAATCCGTCAGCGCCGGGCCGTAGACGTGGCCACCGGCGGCGGCGCCCATGATCAGCGAGATCTGGGGGATCACCCCGGAGGCGACGGTGTTGCGCTTGAAGATCTCCCCGTAGAGCGCCAGCGAGACGACACCCTCCTGGATGCGTGCGCCGCCGCCCTCGTTGATCCCGATGAGTGGCACCCCGGTCTTCATGGCGAAGTCCTGGATCTTGACAATCTTTTCGCCGTACACCTGGCCGAGCGCGCCACCGAAGATGGTGACGTCCTGGCTGAAGATGCACACCGGGCGGCCATGGATGGACCCGGTTCCGGTGATGACGCCGTCGCCGAAGGGGCGGCGGGCATCCATACCGAATGCGCTAGTGCGGTGGCGAGAGAACTGGTCGAATTCCGCGAAGGAACCCTCATCGAGGAGGGCCATGACCCGTTCGCGGGCAGTCATCTTGCCCTTGGCATGCTGCTTTTCCACGGCTGCGGCGGACCCGGCGTGCACGGCTTCATCGATGCGCACTCCGAGATTGGCAATCCTACCGGCGGTGGTGTGGATGTCGATCTCCATGGCCTTCACCATAGCGGGATTGAACTTCGCTCAATTCCCTTGCTCAACTTTGGAACGGGCAGGCGCTGACACCGGCCCTACGATGAATTGGTGACCGCCGAACTGCCTGACGCCGAATCCATCCGCAGCCTCCTCGAACCGGGTACCCCGTTCACCCGCATCGAGGTGGTCGACAGCACCGGCTCCACGAACGCCGACCTCTCGAAGCGCGCGCACAGCGGCGAGGCTGAAGGCGCCGCGCTCATCTCCATGGAGCAGAGGGCGGGGAGGGGGCGGCTCGACAGGCAGTGGGTCTCACCGCACGGTTCGTCCATCTCGCTCTCCGTGCTCCTCAAGCCCAGGCCGGAGTTCCAGCACTGGGGTTGGCTCTCGCTGCTGGCGGGGATGGCGGTGTCGTCGGCGCTGGCCGAACTCGCGCCGGACCCCTCCCGCGTCACACTCAAGTGGCCCAACGACGTGCTCATCGGGGGCCGGAAGGTCTGCGGCATCCTGTCGGAACGCGTCGAGCAGCCCGACGGGGCACGCGCCGTCGTCGGCCTCGGCATCAACGTGACGCTCACCGAGGAGCAACTGCCGGTGCCCAACGCCACGTCGCTGAGCCTTGAAGGCATCCCCACAGACCAGAGCCGCGTCGTAGCGGGTGTCCTGAACCACTTCGCCCGCTACTACACCGCCTGGCAGTTGCGCGGCTCGCTGCGGGAGGAATACGAGTCGCGCTGCTCGTCCATCGGCTCGCAGTTGAAGGTGGTGGTCGACGGCCAGCGCACCGTGGAGGGGACCGGAAGGGGGGTCGACGTCTTCGGCAGGCTCCAGGTGGCCACCTCGTCGGGCCTCCAGACGTTCGCGGTGGGCGACGTCATCCACGCCCGCCTCGGATAGTCGGCGGCGCATGCCAGACTGTGGCCATGGCGATCAAGAGAGACCAACTGGGCCGCGACGAGCACATCGTCGCCTCCATGCGCACGCACGGCAAAGTGCTGATCGTGCCGGCGTTGGTGCTGATCGTGATGGGCTCCCTCCTCGGCTTCGCCATCGCACTCCTCCCGCCGGACTGGGAACCCTGGGGCACCTACGCGGTGATCGCGTTGTTCCTGGTCGTCGTGGTCGGTGCGGTCGTCCTGCCGTTCCTGCGCTGGCTCACCTCCACGTACACCATCACGGACCGCCGCATCGTCACGCGGCGCGGCATCATCAACAAGACCGGACATGACCTGCCGCTACGCCGCATCAACAACGTCAACTACGAGCGCTCGCTGACAGACCGCATGCTCGGCTGCGGCACGCTCATCCTGGAGACGGCCGCCGGGCAGCCCCTGGCACTGCCTGACGTGCCGCACGTGGAGCGCGTCCACGTGACCATCAACGACCTGCTCTACGACATGCATGGGGCGCCGGACACCTCCGACGAGTAGTCTTCGCGGGTGACTCGACGCTACTCACTGGCCATCGCCGGAGGCGGGCAGCTGGCCCGCATGATGCAGCAGGCGGCCATTCCGCTGGGGATCGACGTGCGGCTGCTCGCCGAGGGGCCGGCCGTTTCCGCGGCCCAGGTGGTACCCGCCCACACCGTCGGCGACTACCGCAGCCTCGACACCCTCCTGGAGTTCGTCGACGGCGCGGACGTGCTGACCTTCGACCACGAGCACGTGCCCACCAGACACCTCGACATCCTGGCCGAGCACGTCGCCGTGCGGCCCGGCTCCGCCGCGCTGCGGTTCGCGCAGGACAAGGCGGAGATGCGCGAGAAGATGGCGGAGCTGGGGATCGCCTGCCCCGCGTTCGCCGTCGCAGACTCGCCGCAGGACCTCATCGCGTTCGGCGACAGCCAGGGCTGGCCGGTGATCGCCAAGGCCTCCCGCGGCGGCTACGACGGCAAGGGCGTCTGGAAGCTGGACGGACCCGAAGATGCCGGCGAACCGTTCGCGAACCTGCCCGAGACGTCCGCGGGGCAGCGGGTCAGGATCGTGGCGGAGGAGTTCATCGACTTCGCCAGGGAGCTGTCCGCCATCGTCGTGCGCTCCCCATCCGGACAGGTGGTGGCCTATCCCATCAGCGAGACACTGCAGGAACAGGGCATCTGCGTCGAGACCGTCACCCCCGCGCCCGGCATGAGCGACGAGGTCGCGGCGGGGCTCCAGCAGATGGCCGTGCGCATCGCCACCGAACTCGGCGTCGTGGGCGTCCTCGCCGTCGAACTCATGGAGGCCCGCGACGGCCGCATCGTCGTCAACGAGCTGGCGATGCGGCCGCACAACACCGGGCACTGGACCATCGACGGGGCGCTCACGAGCCAGTTCGAGAACCACATCCGCGCCGCCCTCGACCTGCCGCTCGGCTCACCCGCCATGCGCTCAGACGTCGTCGTGATGACCAACGTGCTCGGCGGCGCCGAGGATGACCTCACCGGAGCGCTGCAGCACGTGTTCGCCCGTGACCGCGAGGTGCGCGTGCACCTCTACGGCAAGGAGGTCATGCCCGGCCGTAAGGTGGGGCACGTCACCTGCTTCGGCGCCTCGCTCGACGACGTGCGTCGTCGCGCCCGGCACGCCGCTCACTACCTGATGGGAGACCCCGATGCCTGAGCCGCTCGTCTCGATCGTGATGGGATCTGATTCGGACTGGCCCACGATGTCGGCCGCGGCCGACGCGCTGGCCGAGTTCGGCGTCGCCTACGAGGCGGATGTCGTGTCCGCCCACCGGATGCCGGAGGACATGGTGCGCTTCGGCCGCGAGGCGCACGAGCGCGGCATCAAGGTGATCATCGCCGGCGCGGGCGGGGCGGCGCATCTGCCGGGCATGCTCGCGTCGCTGACGCCGCTGCCGGTGATCGGCGTACCGGTTGCCCTGAAGTACCTCGACGGCATGGATTCGCTGCTCTCGATCGTGCAGATGCCGGCGGGGGTCCCCGTCGCCACCGTCGCCATCGGCAACGCCCGCAACGCCGGCCTGCTGGCGGTGCGGATGCTCACCGTCGGTGACGATGCCCTGCTCGAGCGGATGCTCGACTTCCAGGACCAGCTCCGGGACGCGGCGCACGCGAAGGGCGCCGTCGTCCGCGAAGCCAGCGGTTCCTAGTTGAACACCACCTCGAGCCGGACGGTGCTGTCGCCGTCGTCTGCGGCTCCAACCGCCATGCCGAGGGCACTGACAGGCTCGAGCCACTGGGTGAAGCCGGCAGAGTATTCGCTGGCCGCCATCTCCTGGTAGAGCGGCATGCTCTTCACGGCGTTGAGGTCCACGAAGCTCAGGCTGCTGGCGTCCTGACGGATCACGTCCTTGAAGCCGGCGGAATCCCCCAGGGTGGTGGCAGGGCTGCGGATGTCGTCGATGCCCTGGCCGTACGCGAGGTAGACGGTGTCGCCGTCCTGCTCGGCGGTGAGCCCCTCGAAGCTCCCCTCGGGCATCAGGACCTGCTTGACGCTGTCCAGCAGCTCGAGCTGGCGGGCAGGATCATCGCTGATGAACTTGGCTCCCACCACGGGCTGGCCCTGGGCGTCCGTGCCGACGGTCACGCCGATCTGGCGGCCCAGGAGGGCCTGCAGGTCTGCGGCTGACATGATGCCGAGCGACTCGAGGTCCGGGGTCAGGCCGGCTGCCTCGAAGGACCGCCAGGACTGCTCATAGGCCTCGGTGGAGCCGGCGCCCGCCACGGCGGCGAGCACGTCTCCGGGAAGTCCACTCGCGAAGGCGCGCATGTCGTCGAGTTCCGGTTGCGGGTAGTTGGGCGCCGAGAACTGCCCGTCGAGGATGACACGGTCATCGTCCACCTTGAGGCCTGCCGCACCGTGGGAGCCGCGGAGGGCCTCGACGTCGCTCATGGGGTAGAGGCCGGGCCCGCTCTGGCTGATGAGCATGTCCATGGCCTCGGAGCCTGCCCAGAAGGTGGCCAGGCTGCCCGTGCCGAGCTTGGCCATGTCGGCCTTGTAGTCCTGGTCATCCGCCAGCGACGACTCGCTGATCGCCGCGGCGTCCAGGCCGAGGTCCGCGCTGGTGATCACCAGCACGTCGTCGACGAAGAAGTACTCGTTCTCCGCGGCGGCCTGAGCCGCAGCGAACGCCTCGGCCTTCTCCTTGTCGGTGGTCTCGACGGCCACCACGACCTGGTCGCCGAAGCCCGAGGCGCTGTCCGGTGCCGAGCCCAGGAACCCGAGGGCGACGGAGTCGCCCAGCCACGGCTCGACCTCCTCATAGGCCGGCTTGTCCCCGGAATCGTCCGGGATGAGATCCCACAGCGCCCGCTTGTAATCTGTGGTCTCCGCCATCTCCTCGCCCACCGGGAACTTGTTGATGATGCGCGCGAGCTTCAACTGGTCTGCCGGAGCCGGTGCCAGGTTCAGCTCGACGGCCATCACCACGGTGGAGGGGAGGCCCTTGGCCGCGGCGGGCGTGGCGCCCCGGAAGAACGTCAGCCCGAAGGCCACGCCACCGATCACCAACGCGAGTGCGAGGGCTCCGGCGACGATCGCGGGGGCCTTCGACTTCTTCTTCACCGGGGCAGCCGCGTACGGCTGGTACTGGCCCGCGACCTGTTGCGGGGGAGTGCCCCACTGGCCCTGCGGTGGTGGGGGCGTGCCCCACTGCCCCTGCTGCGGCGGAGGAGTGCCCCACGGCGCCGGCTGCTGCGGGCGGGGCTGCTGGAAGGACGGACCCTGGGGCTGGCCCTGCGGACCCTGCTGTGACGGCTGTTGCGGGGCGGGACCCCACTGCGGCTGGGGAGGCTGTGGGCCGTTGGGCTGCCAGCCAGGTGGTGGGTTGTGGGTCACGGTGTTCTCCTGCGCGCAGTCGGTGGGCTGTGCTTCGAGGATAGGTCCACCGCAGACCAGCGAGCGCTACCGCCGGTACTTCTCCAGGTCGGCCGTATTCCCGACAGCTATGGCCCCGAAAATCTCGCCGGCAGCTGTGTCGTCCCAGATGACGGACGAGCCCACGCTGGTGTTCGCCACGCTGCCCGGGACGGTCAGGCTCAGCCCCGAACCGGTCATCACGCTGAAGAAGCCGGTTCCCACCTGTGCCATGGAGCCCAGGCCGGTGTCCTCCCCCCGCGCCAGCGACTTGGAGGCCGCCATGTTGACGTCCCAGTACCGCACCGGATTGAGCACGGTGAGCGGGTGGGCCACCTTCTTCATGATGGCGCCGATGGTCTCGCGCTGACGCTCGACGCGGCCGAAGTCGCCGTTCGAGTCTGCCTTGCGCATCCGCACGTAGCCCAGCGCGGTGACGCCGTCGACCGTCTGGCAACCCTTCGACAGCGTGAGGTGGGCGTCCTCGTCGTCGATGTCGAACTTCGGGCACACCTCGATCCCCCCGACCGCGTCCACCACGTCCACGACGCCCAACATGCCCACCTCGAGGTAACCGTCGATGCGCACGCCGGTGTTCAGCTCGATGGTCTCGATGAGAAGGGGAGCGCCGCCGAAGGCGTAGGCGGCGTTGAGCTTGTTCTTCTTGCGGCCGGGGATCTGGACGATGGAGTCGCGCGGGAGGCTCAGCAGCACCGGCTCACCCTCGGCGGGGGTGTGCAGCAGCATCATGGTGTCCGTTCGGCGACCGTCGGTGGTGCCGGTGCGCAGCCTCGACCGGTCCTCGGCGCTCAGGTCATCGCGGGCGTCGGAGCCTACCAGGAGGATGGTGCTGCCCGGCTGCTCCGCGGGGCGTTCGCCGGCCGCCGCCGTGTCCACCGTGGTGCCGGCCGTCCAGGCGTAGAGCGGGGTGCCGATCAGGAAGGCCAGCCACAGGATGAGAGCGAAGCCCAGGAGACGGAGTGGCCGGAAACGACGGCGCTTCCTTGCCCTGCCGGCCGGGGGAGCGGCGGGCGGAGCTGTGGGCGGTTGCGACGGCGGGCCCGCCTTGGTGGCCGGCTGGGGCCGGGCGGTGCCCTGCGGATAGCCCGCGCCGCGCTCGCGACGGGCATCGTTGCGGCGCATGCTCTCCACCTCGTCAGGACGGAGCACGGAGGTCTCCTCGTCCTTCTCGTCCCGGTAGAGCCAGTTCATGTCGTCGTCTCCTCGTGGCACTCGCCATCCCCTTTCAGCGTGCCCAAGGGTACCCATTAGTGCGCCAACGACGGCATCGCGGCGTGGCGCTACCGGGCTGAGGGGAACCCGCGGGTGAGGATGGAAATCAGCCTTCCCCGAGGAGATCACCAGTGCCGTCCACCAAGACCGCAGCCGCCAAGAGCGTGCAGGCCCGCCGCGCCTTCGGCTTCGTCCTGATGTCCGCACTGTTCCCTGGCTCGGTGCAGTGGTTCGCCGGCAACCGCGCGGTGGGTCGCGTCGCCGGCCGCGTCTACGGCGCCGCCCTGGCCCTGCTGCTGCTGATGGTGCTGGGCCTGCTCCTCTTCCGTGGCCCCACCATCGGGCTGCTGCTCAACCCCGCAGCGACCGCCGTCGTGCGCGTGGCCCTCTGGATCCTCTTCGCCGGCTGGGTGCTGCTCCTGGTGGACGCGTGGCGGCTCGCCGCGCCGCTGCGCCTCGGGCAGCGCACCCGGCTGACGCTCACCGTCACCACCCTGGCGCTCGCGCTGGGTGTGGGCGGCATCACCACCGTCGCCGCCAGCGGCTTCCAGGCCGCTGGGAACGTCGGCGTCGTGCTGCAGGGCGGCGGCGACACCGACGAGAAGGCCGGCCGCTACAACGTGCTGTTGCTGGGGGTCGACGCGGCGGAGGGCCGCGACGGCCTGCGGCCGGATTCGATCAATGTGGCCTCCGTGGACGCGGAGACCGGGCGCACCGTCCTGTTCGGGCTGCCGCGCAACCTGCAGAAAGTGCGCTTCCCGGAATCCTCCCCGCTGCGGGCCCTCTACTCCGAGGGCTACGTCTGCCCCGACAACGCCTGTCTGCTGAACGGGGTCTACACCCTGGGCGAGCAGCACGCCGATCTCTACCCCGGTGAGGCGGACCCGGGCCTCCAGGCGATGAAGGAGGCCATCAGCGATACCCTCGGCCTCGACCTGAACTACTTCGCGATGATCGACATGGCCGGTTTCCAGAACCTCATCAACGCCATGGGCGGCATCCGGCTCACCATCGCCAAGCCCATCCCGATGGGCGGCGGTGGCAGCAACATCCACGGCTACATCGAGCCCGGCGACGACGTCCGGCTCGACGGCTACCAGGCGCTCTGGTTCGCCCGCTCCCGGGCGGAGAGCAGCGACTACGAGCGCATGGTGCGCCAGAAGTGCGTGATGTCGGCGATGGCGAACCAGCTGGACCCCATGACGGTGGCCACGAAGTTCGTCGAACTGTCCAAGGCGGGCGGCGACGTGCTGCGCACCGACGTCGGCACGGGCGAGATCACCCGCCTGGCCGAGTTGGCCCTGCAGGCCAAGGAACTCAGCATCGTCTCGGTCAACTTCACGCCCCCGCTGATCGTCACGGGGGACCCTGATTTCGACCTGATCCGCAGCACCGTCCGCGACGAGATCCAAGCGTCCGAAGCGCTCGACGAGGCGACGGGGTCGCCTGCCCCGGCAGCGTCCCCGGACGCCGCCACCACGCAGGCCGTCCCTGTTGCGGTGTCTCCGGAGGCGTCCTCCGAGGCGCCGGCCGCCGACACCGCCGAACCGGCCACCGAGAGTGCGGATCCCGCCCCGGTGGAGGTCGCCGCCGCGGAAGCGGAGAGCGAGGAGGACGAACCGGTCAGTGCCGCTGGCGACCTTGAGCTGGTCTGCTCGGTTCCGTGAGCCACGCCCACTAAAGTGGCCCCCGGAGAAGGGAGTCCGCAGCGTGCAGCAGAGCGTCAGCGTCGTGATGCCGATCCGCAATGAGGAATCACACCTCGAGGCGGCCGTCGAGCGCGTCCTCAGCCAGGGCTATCCCGGTGAACTGGAGATCCTGCTGGCAGTGGCTCCCAGCACAGACCGCACCAGGGAGATCGCCGACGACCTGGCGGCCGCTGACCCGCGCATCCGGGTGCTGGACAACCCGGAGGGTTACACCCCCGTCGGGCTCAACATCGCCATCCACGCGGCACGGCACCCCGTCATCGTGCGCGTCGACGGGCACGGTGAACTGAGCCCCGGCTACATCGCCACCGCGGTGCGCCTGCTCGAGGAGACGGGCGCCGCCAACGTGGGCGGCCTCATGGACGCCCAGGGCACCTCCGCCCTCTCCGAGGCCATCGCCGCCGCGTACAACTCCCGCCTGGGCCTCGGTGGCGGTGGGTTCCACCTCGCCGACACTCCGCCCGGGCCGGCCGACACCGTGTTCCTCGGCGTGTTCCGCCGCGACGTGCTGGAGGAGATCGGCGGTTTCGACGAGACGCTCCACCGCGCTCAGGACTGGGAGCTGAACTACCGGCTCCGCACCGCGGGCCACCTCGTCTACTTCTCCCCGGACCTGCGCGTCGTCTACCGCCCCCGCAACAGCTACAAGGCGCTCGCCAAGCAGTTCTTCACCACCGGCCAGTGGCGCCGCGAAGTGATCCGCCGCCATCCGGAGACTGCCTCGCTGCGCTACCTGGCCCCGCCGCTCGCGGTGCTCGGCATGGGCGGCGGCCTGCTCGGGGGTCTGCTCGGCATCGTGCTGCGCAACCGGCTGCTCACTGCGCTCCTGGTGGCGCCGCTGGTCTACCTGTCGTTCCTCATGGTGGCCACCGCCACGATGGAGACCACGGCGAGGGCCCGCACCCGCCTGCCGCTCGTCCTCGCGATCATGCACGTGGCGTGGGGCGCGGGCTTCGTCCGTGGTCTGCCGGATCGCGTTAACAACCCGAGATGAGTGCCCCGCAGGAACGTGCCAAGATGGACCCCATGAGTTGGCAGACGCCGGAGCCCGCATCGCGCGGGACGGATTCCCGGGCAGCCACCGAAGTGCTCCTGCAGGCCCAACGGCTGGCAGACAGGCTGCGCGAAGAGGCCCAGTCAGAGGCAGACCGCATCCGCACCGAAACCGTCGAACTCACCCAGCAGCGCGATGAGCTGGCGGGCGAGGTCGCCTTCGCCCGCCGTCGGCTGGAGGAGGCCAAGGCCGACGCCCAGCGCACGCTGTCAGACGCCATCGCGCAGGCCGGCGCCATCAGCGGACGTGCCCAGGAAGGTGCCGACGAGGTCGTCGCTGAAGCGCGTGCCGATGCGGAGCGCATCGTCGCCGAAGCTCAGAACCGGGCTGCGCGCCAGCTCGAGGACGCAACCGCGGAGGCCGCACGCATCAGGGCGGAGGTGTCGGCCTGGCGCGAGAAGGTCGAGGTCGAGGGGCACGCCGCCCGCGCCCTCGTCGACGACGAACTCGCGGCCCAGCGCGCAGCGCACGACGAGCGCATCGCCAGGGAACAGGCCGAAGCGGACCTGGAACTGGCCGCCCGCCGGGAGGAGATGCAGCGACTCGAGGACGAGGCCGCAGCGCGGCTCGCCGCCGAGCGTGAAGCCGTGGAGCGGGAGATGACGCACCTGCGCGAGGAGACGGCGGACCAGGTGGCCCGGGTGACGTCCGAGGCGCAGCGGCAGGCCGACGCGCAACTCGCGGAGGCCTCCAGCCAGATGGAGTGGGCCCAGACCACCGTCGCGGCGCTGCTCGACGGCGCGCGCGTGGACGTGGCGCGCCGCAAGCAGCAGGCGCACCTCGACCAGGCCCGCCGCACGGCGGAGCTGAGAGCCAAGCTGTCGGCCACCACCCAGCGCTCCGTGGACGCGGCCCGGCAGCGGTTGCGCGCGGCAGACGTGGAGGCGCACGACACCCGCGGCAGGGCCGACGCCGAACTCGCCGCCGCAGTGCAGCACGCCCAGCGCACCCGGGCGGAGGCGGACCAGCAGGCTGCGGACACCGTGGATCGGGCGAAGCGCGAAGCTGAGGCGATCGTGCAACGGGCAGACCAGCGCATGACGGAGGCCGAAGCCAGCTCGGAGATGCTCCGCGAGCAGCTCACGGCAGAGCTCGAGCGCACCCAGAAGGCGTCCTACGAACGCACCCGCGCCACCCGCGAGGAGGCCGTCCGCCTCCTGTCCGACGCGCGGGTCGAGGCCGAGACCATCCGCACGCAGGCCCGCGAGATGCTGGCCAGTGCGCGGCAGGAGGTCGCGGGGCTGACGAAGCGCCGCGACGACATCACCCTGCAACTCAATTCGCTCTCCGGCGTGATCGAAGCGCTGTCAGTGCCAGGTACCACCACTCAAGACGAGGAACATTCATGAGCTCCACTTTCCGCACCGTGCTTCGTGGCTACGAGCCGGCCCAGGTCGACGCCGAGATCGCCACGCTGCAACAGGCGCTGGATTCCGCCCGCGCAGAACTGGGTGAGTTCACCATCCGCCTCAAGGAGGCTGCCGCCGAGCGCGAGCAGCTGGCCCAGGAACTGGCCGCAGCCAAGAGTCGCTCCGAGGAACAGTCCCGCGCCGCCTCCATGGTGTCGCGCCCGGCGTTCACGGACCTCGGGGAGCGCGTGGGTCGCATCCTCACCCTGGCCGAGGAAGAGGCCGAGGAGATGAAGCGCGCGGCGAAGGAAAAGGCCAACCAGCTCGTCGAGGACGCGCAGAAGAAGGCCCAGGCCGCGCTGACAGAGGCAGACCGGTACGCGGTCGACACCCGCAGCTCCGCAGACGCCGACGCCGAGGCGAAGCTCACCGGCGCACAGCGCCGGGCCGACGAAATCCTCGACAACGCGGACCGCGAGGCCGCGGCCCGCCGCGAAGAGGCCGAAGCCGTCTACGAGTCCCAGCAGGCACGCGCCGCGCAGGCCGCTGCCGACTTCGAGCGCACCCTGTCCGAACGCCGCAACGCCGCCACCGCAGACTTCAACCTGGCCATGGGCCAGCGTGAGGAGCAGCTCAGGGCCGCCGAGGAGAACCTGCGCGGCGCCGAGAACGACGCGCTGCGCGTGATCGCCGACGCCAACACGCAGGCCGAATCCATCCGCAACAAGGCGCAGGCCGAGGCCGACGAGCTGATCGGGGAGGCCCGTACGCAGGCAGACCGGATCCGCCGCGACTCGGACCGCGAACTGTCGGCGCTGACCCAGCGTCGCGATTCGATTACGGCGCAACTCTCCAATGTGCGCCAGATGCTTGCCACACTGGGTGGAGGCGCCGCGCTCGCGGTGGTCGACAACCAGGAGGCAGCCATGTCACAGAACCAGGCAGATCCGTCGAACGTGGATCATCAGCACGATGACGATGATCGCGTCCACGCCCAGGAGGCATCCGAAGGCGCAAAGAACGAAGGCGAAACCCATCCTGACAACCGCGTCCACGATCAGGACCCGGCAGAGGGCGCCGAAGACATTCAGTGAGTGACGCGCTCGTCAGCACCGATCCGGGCGGCTTCGTCGTCTGAGGTGTTGACGGCCACGACGGTTGAGCCGGTGCCCAGCACCGGCGCAACCAGCGCCCGCGCCACCGTCTCCCACCCCGGCGCCGGGTCACGCAGCAGCACGCGCCCGTCGCTCGCGCCCACTTCCGGAGCGACGGCGCCGTCCCATAGGTAGGCCTCACCGTCGAGGGCGACGTCGTGGAGGTCCGGCTGCCCGAACACCTCGCGGTAGTCGACGGCATCCACGGGCGGGGTGCTGAACCCCAGGCCCAACGGATGCAGCGAGCAGGCCACCGTGATGTCCGCCCGGCGGTCATCGCCGGGGCCCACCACCAGGAAGTCCGCCCCCGCCGCATCGCTGTTGACGGGGCAGCCCCGCTGCCAGGCGGCGGCGATCCACACCATCGTCACCCAGTGGCCGGGATGCGACGAGGCCAGCGCGACATCGATGGGCTCGCCGTCCTCGTGCCCGAGGTCCGCAATGAGGTTGGCGGTCTTGTCCACCCAGTTGGCGAACGTGACCGCAGACAGTTCGATGCGCGAGCCTTCCGCGCCGTCGTAGTAGGTGATCAGCGGTTGCGCGCCCTGCCGGGCGACGCGCTTCTGGAGGGCGGAAACGAGCATGGGTGAAGCCTAGACGGCTAGGGTCTTGCCATGCGTTACGTCGTCATCATGGCCGGTGGATCCGGCACGCGCCTGTGGCCGCTCTCGCGCAAGGGCAGGCCCAAGCAGTTGCTGGAGATGGTGGGCGGGAAGTCCCTGCTCCGGCTGGCCTTTGAGCGACTGGACGGCCTCGTCGACGAGAGCCGCATCTTGGTCTGCACGGGCCGCAGCTACGCCGACGACGTGGCACGACAGCTTCCTGAACTGGCGCCCGGCAACATCCTGGGGGAGCCTGAGGGCCGCGACTCCCTCAACGCGGTGGCCTGGTCCGCGGCCGTCGTCGCGGACCGTGATCCCGACGGGGTGGTCGCCATGGTGACGGCTGACCAGATCATCGAACCCGTCGACGAGTTCCAACGGTCGCTGTCGCTGGCCTTCGACGTGGCGGAGGCCCGCCCCAACGCGCTGGTCACCCTCGGCGTCGTACCCACGTCGCCGCACACCGGCTACGGCTACCTGCACCGCGCCGACGAACTCGAGGGCTTCAGCGGCGTCCACCGCGTCGCGGAGTTCAAGGAGAAGCCCAGCCGGGACGTCGCCGTCGCCTACGTGAAGTCGGGGGAGTACTGGTGGAACGCCGGCATGTTCGTCTGGCGGGCCAGCACCCTGCTCAGCCAACTGGACCAGCTGCTGCCGGACACGGCCCAGACCGTGCGCGAGATCGTGGCGCATCCCGAGCGTCTGGATGAGCTGTTCCCCACCCTCCAGAAGATCTCCGTGGACTACGCGGTGATGGAGCCCGCCTCCGTGGGGAGGACCGACGCGGAGGTGGTCAGCGTCGGGCTGCACATCCAGTGGAAGGACGTTGGCGGTTTCCTGTCGCTCGCGGAGTTGTTCACGCGCGACGAGCACGGCAACGCCGTCGACGGCCGGACGGTGACCCTGGATTCGTCGGGATCGGTGCTGGTCAACGCCGCGGGACCGGACCATCTGGTGGCCGCGCTGGGCCTGAAGAACTGTCTCGTGGTGGCCACCGGGACTGCCACGTTGGTGGCCAGCCTCGAAGATGCCGAGCGGATCCGTGAACTGGTCGAGCTGGTGCGAACCCGTGTTGGGGCAGAATACGCCTAACCCGTCCGCAGCCGTCTGGAGGAACCATGCGAGACACCCGGTTCGTGAGGCGTCTCCTCGCGGTCGTCCTGGTGGCCTCCGCGGTGGTCCACGTGAGCGCGCTGCTGCTCGTGGGGCTGGTCCTCCTTCCCGTCGGTGAGTCCGGCCGCAGCTTCCTCCTCTGGCCGCTGTCCGTGACGGCGCTCGTGGTGGGCCTCGGTGTCGTC
Organism: Tessaracoccus sp. ZS01; assembly: GCF_022342445.1. Taxonomy (NCBI): domain Bacteria; kingdom Bacillati; phylum Actinomycetota; class Actinomycetes; order Propionibacteriales; family Propionibacteriaceae; genus Tessaracoccus; species Tessaracoccus sp. ZS01. Next base: position 48,638 of record NZ_PQFE01000003.1, read on the forward strand.
GCCTGGGGGGTCACCACGGTGGTCCGGGTGTCCGCCATGGCGGCGCCGCAGCCGCCCCCGGTCCGCCAGGCTCCGGCCCAACTCCCGCCCCCGGAGTCGGCCCCTACTCCCGAGGGCCACTCGACGGTGATCAACCCCAAGCGGGAACCCGCCGGATCGCCCCAGACACCGTCGGAACAGCAGTCGCAGCGGCCCCCCGGCACATGGTCGACCTCAACCACCCCCTGGCCCCGCGCCGACGAAGAGGATCCCAACGGCACCCTGATCCGTCCGCCGTCCAGGGTGAACAACCGCAATGCGTGAATAGTTTCGACGGATATCCGCCTTCCGCTTGACCGATCAAAATCACTCGTGTGTAATTCAAGTCAAGAAAGGAGGGGTACATGGACGAGACATGGGAGCTTTTCGCCGATGAGGGGGCTTTTGCATGGCAGGCTGAAGCGCTGTGTGCCCAAACCGATCCGGAAGCCTTCTTCCCTGAGAAGGGTGGGTCGACCCGTGATGCGAAACGGGTCTGCCTGAGTTGCACGGTGCGCACCGAATGTCTCGAATACGCCCTCGCCCACGACGAGCGTTTCGGCATCTGGGGCGGGCTTTCTGAGCGGGAGCGCCGCAAGCTCAAGCGCGCTGCCGGCTGAGCACCTCGTGACCGAGGAACCGCAGCGCGGGGTGATCGACGACGACCTGTGGTCGTGGATCGAACACGAAGACCCCGTCGCCGACGTCCCCGAGATCGATCCTTCTTCTGTGGTCGCCGTCATGGTGACCCACAACGCTGCTGAATGGCTGCCCCGGCAGTTGCTGTCCGTCGCGATGCTGAGCACCCGGCCCGGCCGGATCGTCGTCGTCGACACCGGCTCCACTGATGAGACTCCCGAACTGGTGGCGCGGGCGCTGGACGAGGGCGTCATCGACGACTTCCTCAGAGCCGACGCCACCACCACGTTCGGTGGCGCGGTCCGCACGGCGCTCGCGAACACCGAACCGGAGTGGGTCTGGCTCCTCCACGACGACTCCGCACCCCACAAGGACGCTCTGGCGCATCTGCTGGAGGGCGCCCGCCAGGCCGACGTCGTGGTGCCGAAACTCCTGCAGCCCAAGCGCCGCAACTATCCCGAGACCCTCTCCGAGGTGGGCCAGGCCATCACCCCGGGCGGGCTCCGGGTCCCCATGGTGGAGGCTGGCGACGTCGACCAGGGGCAAACCGAGCCGCGCGACGTGCTGGGCGCCTCCACCGCGGGTCTGCTGATCCGCGGCGGCACCTGGCGCGAGGTGGGTGGCCTCGCCCCGGAGGTGGAACGACACCGCGACGGCGTGGACTTCTGCTGGCGCGCCAACGCGCTCGGTTTCCGCGTGCTGACGTGGCCGGCGGCCTCGCTGCACCACCGGCGCGTGGGGCACACGGGGGAGCGGCCCTCGAAACAGCATCCCCACCTCGACGACAGGCTGGCCGCGCTCCGCATCGCCGGCGCCCGCGGGGCCTCGGGATTCGGGCTGGCGGCTGCCTCGGTGTTCCGGGCGCTGGGCTTCCTGCTGGGCAAGTCGCCGTCGTTCGCCGCTGCGGAGATGCGCGCGCTGGGCAGGTACCAGCGCAGTTCGTCCCTCACCCAGTCGCTGAAGGACCGGTTCCCCGCAGAGGACATGACGCCCCCGGACCTGCTGCCCAACCGCTGGTGGCCGGTACGCAACGCTGCGGACAAGGTGGGCCACGGGCTGTCCGAACGCTACCGCAACCTCACGGACGTCTCGGCGGACACCTCGATCGACGAACTCACCGGCGACGACTTCGCCGGCGGGCAGATCCGCCGCAGGGTCTTCTCACCGGTGACCGCCCTGGTTGTCGTCCTGCTCGTCGCGGCCTTCATCGCCGGCCGCACCCTGCTCGGCGCCGGCCCCGTTTCTGGGGGCGGCCTGCTGCCCGCGCCGTCGTCCCTCGGTGCCGCCTGGAAGGCCTACCTCACGGGCGAGGCCCCCTGGTTGGGCTTGGCCGCGTTCGCATCGCTGGGCGGGCTCGGCAGCCCCGGCTGGTTCGCGTTCCTCGCCGTGCTGTTGACACCGCTGCTGGCCGGGTTGGCCGCTCTCGCGTTGCTGCGGCGCGTGGGGCTCGCCGCGGGGCCCGCTGCCGCGGTGAGCGCGGTCTGGGCCGGCGCCACCATCCTGTTGGGGCTGGTGACGGCCGGCGACGTCAGCGGCATGGTGCTCTCGGTGGCCGGGCCGTTGTTCGCTCGGGCGGTGCTCGCCGTGGTGCGCAACGAGGCCAGCGGGGCCGAACGGCTCCGCGCGCCTGCGGGCGCCGGCTTCTGGCTCATCGTGGTGGCCTCGGTGTGGCCCGCCGCTCTCCTCTTCGTGACCATCGCGGGCGTCGTCTGGGGCACGCGGCACCGCCACCGCGTCGTCGACGTGGTGGTGGGGGTGCTGCCCGCCTGGGTCTTCCTCGCCCCTTGGCTGCCGACCCTCGCGCGCTTCCCGGGCCGCCTGCTGACGGGGGTGGACCCGCTCGCGTGGCCGGATTTCCCGCCCGCCTCGTACGCGCTGGTCGTGGGTCGCATCCTGCCGTCGGGCCTACCGGTGTGGGCCAACGTGGCCTTCTTCGCTGTGCTGGGTCTCGTGGCGCTGTTCGCCGTCGCCGGGCTCAGATACCGCCAGTGGCTCTGGGCGCTGGTGGGCATCGGGGCGCCCCTGGTGGTGGGCACGCTCCTGTCGCGGCTCACGCTCGAGGTCGACGGGGGCACGGCCCGCGCGCTCCTCTCGCCGTGGGCGCTGCTCGTGGTGGCGGCGTTGCTGGCACCCGTCGTGTTCACCGAACGGGACGCGGGCCGCACACGGGTAGCCGCGCTGTTGGCGCTGGTGCTGGCCGCCCTGCTGGCCTTCGGCACCTGGGGCTGGGTGGGCTTTGCTGGCCCGGTCCGTTCCACCACCAGCGTGCTGCCGGGCTATGTCCGCGACGTGATGTTCTCCCCGCGTGACACCCGAGCCCTGACAGCCGAGTTGTCGCCGGACGGCACCGTGGACTGGAACGTCGTGGACGCTCGCCAGCCGCGCTGGGGTTCCGCGGAACGCAATCCGGCGGGGTCCTTCGCCGGCCAGTTCAACACGCTGGTGCACGCCATCGCCAGCGGTTCCGTGCCGGACGACCTGGCTGAGCGGCTGCGGCTCATGGGCGTGTCCCACGTGTGGCTGCGCGGTTTCGACGAGGACCAGCGGGCCGCCATGGACAATCTGGAGGGTCTGGTGGGGGCCGCCGCGGACGACCGCTCCGTCGTCTGGACGGTCAGCGGGCTGGTCTCGCGCGTGACCTCCATGGAGGACGAGCTGATTCCTGTCACCGACGGTCATCTTGCGGAGGGTGGAGCGGGACGCCAGCTGGTCGTCGCCGAACCGGCGGGGGCAGACTGGGTGGCCACGCTCAACGGCCGGGAGCTCGAGCGCACCAGCGGGTTCTCCTGGGCGGCCCTGGACACCGCGATGCTCACGTTCGACGCGGGCGCCGAGGCCGGTGAGCTCGTCGTCGAACCCGCGCCGCGCGACGGCAGGTTCGTGCTCCACCTCCTGGTGATGCTGGGCCTCGCGCTGCTCGCCGCGCCAACCCTGGGCGCCGCCACGACGGCCCGGAGGGGGCAGGAATGATCAGACGGATTCTCGTGACCCTCGTGGCGTTCCTGATCATCGGCGGCATCGCGGTGGGGCTGTCGCTCCTGACCCCGGCCCGGGTGCCGGCCTCGGCGACGATTGACCTGCCCCGCACCACGCGGATGACCTGCCTGCAGTCCGGCGACGCGCTGGCCTATTCGGCCGGGACGATGACCGCCGCCGCCACGGAATCCGGCGACGAGGTGTTCTCCGGCACAGGGTCGGGCCTGTTCGCCGAGGTGGACGGGCCGTTCGTGATCGGCGCCGATGCGCTTGCTGTCGCCGGCATCTACGCGGCCGGGCCGGCGCGCACGTTCGCGCCCTGCGCGCCCGCGGCGACGTCCGGCACCATCGTGGTCACGGAGCCGGGCGACGCCGAACTGCTGATCACCAACAGCGACGCCAACGAGGCCATCGTGGACCTCACCCTCCTCGGCCCGGACGGTGAGGTGGCCGCCATCGGGGCCCGCGGCATCGCGGTGGCCCCCGGTGTGTCCCGAAGGATCGCGCTGTCCGTGCTGTCCCCGGAGGGGCCGGTCGGCGTGTCGTTCAGGGCCAGCGAGGGGCGCGTGGCCATGGCTGCGGTCAACGTCGAGGGACGCGCCGCGCGGTACGTGGCACCCACGCGCCCCGCCTTGGAGCACCTCATCGGGGGCGTGCCTCCGGGGGCCTCAGCCGTGCAGCTGGTGATCAGCAACCCGCGCGAGGAACGCGCCGACATCACGGTGACCGCGCTCGGCGCCACGTCGTCCTACGAACTCGCCGCCACCGCAGACCTGAGCGTGGAGCCCATGTCCAGCGTCGTGGTGCCCATCGCGGACTCGTTGGGCGGCGAGGCGAGCGCCATCCGCGTCGAATCCACCCAGGAGGTGGCCGCAGGAGTGGTGGTGAGCGGCCCGACGGGGAGCCCCGCCACGCTGGTCGACGTGGAGGCGGCGCCGGAGCTGGCGGCCACCACGATGGGCGGCGCGCTCCAGATCACGAACCCGGGCACGAACCCGGTCGAGGTGAAGGTGTCTGCGGGGGATGAGCTCGAGCTGACGGTGTCGCCTGGGACCACCGTCGTGCAGGTGCTCCCTCTGGCCGCCCAGCAGCTCGTCACGCTGACGGCGGACGGCCCGGTGATCGCATCTGCCGCCACGTCCGAAGCGACGGGCACGATCATCGTGCCGTTGGGCGGTGTGGTCGATGAGCCGCGCTCGGCGGGCACGGCGGAGCTGGACGCCCACCTGAGGTGAGGCGCCTGGGTGGGGTTGGGGTCAGTCCCAGTCGTCCCAGTTCTCGTCGCCGCCCAGGTCTTCGATGCTCCGGCCGGTGAGCGTGCTCAACTGCTCGACGATGGTGCGGTGCACCAGGCGGCGCAGTTCTCCGCGCGACGAGGCGCGGTGCTCGAGCGGGCGCTCGAAGATCACGATCTGCGCCTTCCGGCCCCGGCTGGGTTCCATCGCGGCGGAGAGCGGCACGCGGTCTCCCGTCCAGCCGCCGCGCAGGTGGGGCACCTCCTCGACGCCCACGATGATCCCGTTCAGCGCATCGGGGCAGGCGCCGGCGATGGCGACCATTGCGTTGGTGACGCATTCGTTGAAGTAGTCCACCCGTGTGGGTCGGCCAAGCGGCACAGGCCTGCCCGACAGCGGGTTGGGCGTGGCCAACGGGCCCCGCATTCCGCGGTCATGTCGGTCTCTTCTGCGTGGCATGTCGCCACTCTAGTAGCGGGTGAGATACCTTGCTCGGGTGCGTTCCTGTTCCCGTACCGCGTGTGCCGCCCCAGCGGTGGCGACGATGACGTACGTCTATGCAGACTCCACGGCGGTCCTGGGGCCCCTGTCGCTGACGCCGGAGCCGGGTATCTACGACCTGTGCCAGCGCCACGCGGAGCGCACCAGCCCGCCGAACGGCTGGGAGATGATCCGGCTGCCGCTCAACGGCTCCGCCCCCGCGCCCGTCCAGGAGGCGTCAGACGACCTCATGGCGCTGGCGGACGCGGTGCGGGCCATCGGCCTACGGCATGACGACATCGCGCCGCCGCTGACGAGCGTGGTCATCCCCGCCGTCGCCACTGCGCCTGACCCGGCCCGAGGCGGCCACCTGCGGCTCGTCCCGACGGGTGAGTGACCAGGTTCGCTACCCTGATCAGGTGCTTGAGCGAGACATCTTCAAGGCCAACGACATCCGCGGCATCGTCGTCGGCGACAAACCGCAGTGGGACCTGGACGGGGCCCGCGCGCTGGGCGCCGCCTTCGTCGAATTGCTGGGCCCCGAGGAGTTCGTGCTCGGCCGCGACATGCGGGTGCTGGGCCGCGAACTCTCCTGGGCCTTCATCGACGGGGCTCGCCGCGCCGGCGCCTCCGTGGTGGACATCGGCCTCAGCTCCACAGACCAGTTGTGGTTCGCGTCGGGCCATCTGAGCCTGCCGGGTGTGCAGTTCACCGCCAGCCACAATCCGTCCGAGTACAACGGCATCAAGTTCTGCCTGGCGGACGCCAGGCCAGTGCCGCCGGATTTCATGAACCGGCTGCGTGACCTGGCCGCCTCCGTCGAACTGGGCGGGGAGGTGCGGGGCGAGATCCGCGAACTGGACTGCCTGGAGGACTACGCGGACAAACTGGGTGACCTGGTCCCGGCCACCGGGGAGCGCGAACTCACCGTCGTCCTCGACGCCGGCAACGGGATGGCCGGTCACACCGCGCTGACCGCGTTGGCAGGGCGCTCGCTCGACATCGTCGGCCTCTACCTGGAGTTGGACGGCTCGTTCCCGAACCATCCGGCCAACCCCTTGGAACCGGCGAACCTCGTCGACGCGCAGCGCGCCGTCCTCGACAACGACGCCGACCTCGGCCTGGTCTTCGACGGCGACGCGGACCGCTGCTTCATCATCGACGAGCAGGGTGAAGTGGTGGACCCCTCGGTCATCACGGCCATGATCGCGGTGGCCGAGCTGGTGAAGCATCCGGGCTCCACCATCGTGACCAACACCATCACCTCCTGGGGCGTGGGCGAGGCCGTGGAGGCGGCCGGCGGCGCCATCCGGCAGTCGCGTGTGGGCCACACCTACGTCAAGGCCCTGATGGCCGAAACCGGCGCCGTCTTCGGCGGGGAACACTCCGCGCACTACTACTTCCGCGACTTCTGGTCGGCAGACACCGGCATGCTCGCCGCGCTGCACGTCATCGAACTCCTGCGCTCCGCGGACAGGCCGCTGTCGCAGCTGGCCGCCGTCTACGACTCCTACCGCCGCTCCGGCGAGCTCAACTCCACCGTCGACGACGCGGAGGCCTGCATGGACGCGGTCGCGGCCGCGTTCGAGGGCAGGGGAGAGGCGGACCGGCTCGACGGGCTGAGTGTCCGCAACCCCGCAGAGGGTTGGTGGATCAACCTGCGGCCCAGCAACACCGAACCGCTCCTGCGGCTCAACGTGGAGGCCCGCCAGCAGGCCACGATGAAAGCCCTGCGCGACGAGGTCCTCACCCTCGTCCGGGCCGGGCAACCGAACTAAGCTGACTTCACCACTGAGGAGGAACCATGGCCGAAACTCTCGAGCTGTCGCCCGAATTCATGGCGATCGCCGCGTGCCCCGCGTGCCACGCCAAGTTCGCCGTCGACTACGACCAGCAGGAACTCGTGTGCACCAACAACGCCTGTGCGCTGGCTTACCCGGTGCGCGACGGGATCCCCGTGCTGCTCATCGACCAGGCCCGTAGCACGCAGTGAACGGCCCCCAGTTCGACGATTCGCGCCTCGAAGCTGCTGATCTCGAGCAGCACGAGGGTCTTCGCGCCCTGGCCATGGCCGGTGCCCGTATCCGGCGCGCCGCGCTGACCGAGCCGCACGGGCACCTCGAAAGGGCAGACCGCCCCCGGGGCGTACTGGCGATGGGCGCCGAGTCCAGGCTCGTGCGTGCGGTGCTCGAACCCGCCTGCCCGGTGCCGTTCATGGCCTGGCCGGGCCCCGGGCTGCCCGCCTGGGTGGGTCCGCTGGACCTCGCGGTCATCCTCGGCACGACGGACACTCCCAGCTGGGTGGTGCAGTGCGCCGCGGAGGCCAATCGTCGTGGCGCCACGCTGATCGTCGCCGCCCCTGAGGGCTGCGAACTGACGGAGGCGACGCGCTCCAACTCCACCACGCTGATCGCGCTGGAGGAGAACGACCCCGTGGCGGCCGCTGTCTCCGTGCTGGCCCAACTGGGGGCGCTGGGGCTCGGGCCGCTGGTGTACCCCGAACACGTGGCAGATGCGGCAGACCTCGTGGCCGAGGCGTGCGCGCCCAGCAACGACCTGTCGGAGAACCCGGGCAAGGAACTGGCGCTCGCGCTGGCAGACAGGCTGCCGCTGATCTGGGGTGGCACCACGCTGGCCGCGCGTGCGTCCCGGCGCATCGCCGAGGCGGTCCGCCGCGCCTGTGGCCGCCCCGCGCTCGCCGCCGATGCGTCGGAGATCCGCACCCTGCTGACGTCCGCCCCCATCCGTGACCCGTTCGCAGACCCCTTCGACGGTGACTCCGAGACCCAGCCGGTGTTGGTCCTCCTCGACGACGACAAGCTCCCGGATCGGGTGTCCGGCGTGGCGATGGATCTGGCGGACGTGGCCGAATCGCGCGGCCTGCGGGTCGCCCGGGTCTCGTCCGGCGACGCGGACCTGGCCGCCACGGACGTCGAGCGCTACATGACGCTGCTGCAGAAGGGCCTCTACGGCGCCGCTTACCTGGAGATCGGCCTGACCGCCACCGAGTGACCGATATCCTCAGCGCATGCGCAAGGTTCTCGTCCTCAACGGCCCCAACCTCGGCCGGCTCGGTACCCGTCAGCCGGAGATCTACGGTGGGGTGACGTACGCCGGCCTCGCCGAGCACCTCGTCGAGACCGGTGAGGGCATGGGCCTCGAGGTGGACGTCCGGCAGACGGAGCACGAGGGGCAGATGATCGAGTGGCTCCACGAGGCTGCCGACGGTGACCTCCCGGTCGTCCTCAACGCGGGGGCCTGGACGCACTACTCGTACGCCATCGCGGATGCGGCGGCGCTGACCACCTACGTGGAGGTGCACATCTCCAACGTGCATGCCCGCGAGGGTTTCCGGGAACACAGCGTGCTGTCGGCGAAGGCGGCCGGCATCATCATCGGCTGCGGCGTGGGCGGATATGACCTCGCCTTGGCCCACGTGGCCGCCATGTAGAGTTGGGCCCGTGGATTTTCGTGTAGCTGACCTGTCCCTGGCCGATTTCGGCCGCAAGGAGATCACCCTCGCCGAGCATGAGATGCCCGGCCTGATGGCCATGCGCGAACGGTTCGGTGACTCCAAGCCGCTGAAGGGCGCCCGGATCGCCGGGTCGCTGCACATGACCATCCAGACGGCGGTGCTGATCGAGACCCTCGTCGCGTTGGGCGCCGACGTGCGCTGGGCCTCGTGCAACATCTTCTCCACCCAGGACCACGCGGCCGCGGCCATCGCCGTCGGCCCGGACGGCACGCCGGACAACCCGCAGGGTGTCCCGGTGTTCGCGTGGAAGGGCGAGACGCTGGAGGAGTACTGGTGGTGCACCCGCCAGATCCTCGAATGGCCGGACGGCCGGCACCCCAACATGATCCTCGACGACGGTGGCGACGCCACGCTGCTCGTCCACCAGGGCGTCGGCGCCCAGCGCGCGGGCGAGGCCCCGGCTGACGCCGACGACGACTCGCACGAGTTCCGCGTCGTCAAGCAGACCCTGCGCGACGCGTTCGGCAAGGTGGACTGGGAGGCCCTCGCCGCGTCGATCCAGGGCGTGACCGAGGAGACCACCACCGGCGTGCACCGCCTCTACGAGATGTCGAAGAACGGCACGCTGCTGTTCCCGGCCATCAACGTCAACGACTCGGTGACCAAGTCGAAGTTCGACAACCGGTACGGCTGCCGTCATTCGCTCATCGACGGCATCAACCGCGCCACCGACGTGCTGATCGGCGGCAAGGTCGCCGTCGTGTGCGGCTACGGCGACGTCGGCAAGGGCTGTGCGGAGTCGCTGCGCGGCCAGGGCGCCCGGGTCGTCGTGACGGAGGTGGACCCCATCTGCGCGCTGCAGGCCGCGATGGACGGCTACCAGGTCACCACGCTCGACGACGTGGTGGACACCGCAGACATCTTCGTCACCGCCACCGGCTGCCTCAACGTCATCTCGCACGAGCAGATGGCCCGCATGAAGCACCAGGCCATCGTCGGCAACATCGGCCACTTCGACAACGAGATCGACATGGCCGGCCTCGAATCGCGCACGGATGTGCAGCGCGTGGAGATCAAGCCGCAGGTCCACGAGTGGCGCTTCGACGACGGCCACTCCGTCCTCGTCCTGTCCGAGGGGCGCTTGCTGAACCTGGGCAACGCCACGGGCCACCCGTCGTTCGTGATGAGCAACTCGTTCACCAACCAGGTGCTCGCACAGATCGAGCTCTTCACCAAGCCGGCCGACTACCCGGTGGGCGTCTACGTGCTGCCGAAGCAGCTGGACGAGGAGGTGGCGCGCCTGCACCTGGGCGCGCTGGGCGTGAAGCTCACGGAACTGTCCGCTGCGCAGGCCGCCTACCTGGGTGTGGACGTCGCCGGCCCGTACAAGTCCGAGTACTACCGCTACTGAGCAACACCGCTACGGAAACGAGTCGCCGGCGAGCACCTGCCCGCCGGCGATTCCTTTATCCAACAGTTGAGGGGGAGTGTTACTCGCCCGGCCTCAGCGTCTGCCAGATCTCCTTGCATTCCGGGCACACCGGGAACTTGTCGGGGTTCTTGGTGGGCACCCACACCTTGCCGCACAGCGCCACCACCGGCGTGCCGGTGACCATGGCCTTCATCAGCTTGTCCTTGGGCACGTAGTGCGAGAAGCGGTCTTGGTCGCCGTCCTCGAACAGCTCCGTGCGCTCGTCAACAACAGTCTGGGATCCGGGGGCCAGTTCACTCATGCGACAGATTCTACGTCGCCGCGCAGAGACACGTGCGGCACAATGGGGCGCGGTCAAGGAGGTTTCATGACGCAGGGACGTTGGGCGCTCATCGCGGGCATCATGCTGAGCGTCTTCGCCGTCGCCTTCCAGGCCATCGGCATCGCGACGGCGTTGCCCACCGTCATGGAGGACCTCGGCGCCACCGTCCTGTACCCCTGGGCCTTCACCACCTTCGTGTCGGGCATGCTGCTGGCCGTCGTCGTGGCCGGCCGGGTCACGGACAGGCTCGGCCCGTCGCTGCCCATCTATGTGGGCTTCGCGTTGTTCGGCATCGGGCTGGTCATGGGCTGGCTCGCACCGTCGGTGTGGGTGCTGCTCGCCGGCCGCGTGGTCCAGGGCCTGGGTGCCGGCGCGCTCAACCTCACGCTGATGGTGATCGTCGCACACGGGTTCCGGCCCGAGGACCGGCCCAGGGCCATGGCGTTGGTGTCGTTCTGCTGGCTGCTCCCCGCCTTCGTCGGCCCGCCCATCGCCGCCTGGCTGGCGCTGACCAACTGGCGGCTGGTCTTCGCCGTGATGGTGCCGCTGATGGTCATCGCGTTCGCCATCACGTTGCCCGGGCTGCGGCGCGTCCAGGCGGAGTTCCACGGCGACGGCGACGTGCCGCCCGTCCCGGTCGCCGCCACCATCGCGGTGACGCTGGCGCCGTCGTTCATCCTGCTCGCCGGCCAGCCGCTGGGCCTCTGGCGATGGGTCTCGGCGGCCGCGGGTGTCGCCGCGCTGGCCTGGGGCCTCAAGCGGATCATCGCGCCCAAGGCGCTGGGCTTCGGGCCGGGCATCCCGAGCATCGTGCTGGCCCGCGCCACCCAGGCCGGCGCCTTCTTCGCGGCCGAGACCATCGTGCTGGTCACGCTCCAGCACCTCCGGGGCTACACGCCGTTCCAGGTGGGCCTCGCGCTCACCGTCGGCAGCCTGGGGTGGACCCTCGCGTCCTGGTTGCAGGCGCAGCGCTGGGTGCCGCTCAGCCGGGACGCCTTCATCACGCTGGGGGCGGCCCTCTCCGCGTTCGGGATCGCGACGCTGGTGGCGTTCGCCTGGTTCCCCGGGATGCCGCTGGCGGCGGCGCTGGCCGGGTGGATCGTCGCAGGGCTGGGCATGGGGCTCACGATGCCCAGCAGCTCAGTGGCGGTGATGGGGTTGTCGTCGCAGTTCGAGCAGGGGCGGCACCAGTCGTCGCTCCAACTGGCTGAATCGGTCGGCAACTCCGTGGTGACCGCGGTCGCCGGCGGCATCTACACCGCGCTGCTGTTCGTAGAGCCGAAGAAGCTCAGTTACTCGGTTTCACTCGGTGCGGTGCTGCTCCTCGCGGTGGCGGCCATTGCGCTCAGCCGACGCATCGGCTGGATCGAGAACGAGTTGCGCGTTCAGCGCGTGAGTACGTAGATGGTCAGCCAGATCGTCAGGCCGAGCAGGAGCATGGCGGAACTGGTGACCCACACGTAGAACCACGGCGAGTGCGTCTCGACCGACTTCTTGGGCGCGTAGCGACCCCGGCCGATGTAGTTGTCCAGCATGGAGGCCGGGGTCTCGCTGCGCGAAGGGAGGCTGCCGCCGTTCTGCCTGCCGCCGCTGATCAGCGCGCCCATGGGCTGCGGCGCGGAGGGCATCTGACCGATCACCGCCGTCGTCGAGGTGATGGGCCGCGGCTGGTACGAGTCGCCGCCGGGGAGCTTGTCCGCCAGACGGTCCAGCACCTCCGCGAACTGGGCGGCGGTCTGGGGGCGCCGGTTGGGATCCGGCGAGAGCGCCGAGGCCATCAACTGGTCCAGCAGTTCCGGGGCGCCGATCTGTTCCGCGATGGCGGCCGGGCCGATGGTGTGGTTGCGGTTGAGCAACTCAGCCAGCGTCTTGACCGGGAACGGCGGGCGCCCGGTCAGCAGGGCGTAGGTCACGCAGGCCAGCGAGTAGATGTCTGAGCGCTGGTCCAGCTGCGACGAGTTGGCCTGCTCCAGCGCCATGTAGGCCGGGGTACCGGCGGTCATGGTGTCGCGGTACTCGTCCAGCAGCGACTTCGCCACGCCGAGGTCTGCGAGCATCACCCGCACGCCGCCCGACGAGTTGGTCAGCAGGATGTTGCCGGGCGTGATGTCGCGGTGCACCAGTTGGTTGCGGTGCAGCACCTCGAGCGCGCGGGCGGCCTCGGCGCAGAGGCGCAGCGCCAGGCCGGGGGCCACCATGCGCTTGCGCAGTTGCTCCAGGGAGCCGCCGTTGGCGAGGTCCATCACGAAGTAGGGCTGACCCCGGTCTGTGGTGCCGATGTCGTAGACCCGCACGATGCGTTCATCCGAAATTCGGCGCAGCAGGCGGGCCTCCGCCAGGAAACGGGCGCGCACATCGTCGTTGGTGGCCCAGTTATCGGCGAGCACCTTGACGGCCACCGGCACGTCGAGCGTGTCGTCCTGGCCGCGGTAGACGGTGGCGAAAGACCCGGACCCGATACGTCCGGTGATCCTGTAACGCCCGATCATCTCCATTGCGATAAGCATTCTCCCCTAAAAACAAGCCGCCGGGGAAGTCCGCTGATCTCTGGCATCCTTGGAGCCATGACGAATACCCCGCAGCAGCCCCCCGCCGGTTGGTACCCGGATCCCGCCGGATCCGGGGGTGAGAGGTTCTGGGACGGCGTTGCATGGTCGCAGTCCACCCGGGACAGGGTGGCTCCCGAGGCAGCGCCGGGCGCGGCCCCCAGTGGGCCGACGGGGGCGTCCGGCTTCGGCACCACGCAGTCCTACGCCAGCCCGGCCCGGCAGCAGGAGCAGGCCCAGCAGCAGTACAGCCAGCAGCCCTACGGGCAGCAGCCCCAGTACGGACAGCAGCCGTACCAGCCGCAGTACGGGCAGCAGCCCTACGGCGGCGTGCAAGGCTACGGCGCCGGCTACGGTGCGCAGCAGTTCCCGCGTCCGGCGGGTTTCTGGTGGCGCGTGCTGGGCTACTTCCTCGACGGACTCGTCATGATGATCCCCACCTTCATCGTCGCTTCAGCATTGGGGATCACCAACAGCATGTCCGCCCTGGCCGAGCGCTGGAGCAGGGAGTTCATCATCTGGTCCGAGAGCCAGAGCGGACCCATGCCGGAACTCGCCGGCGCCGAATGGAATTCCCTCCTCCTGCAGGTGTCCCTGGTGCAGGTGGCGGTGTGGGTCGTCTACCGCATCGCCATGTACGCCTGGAAGAGCGCCACGCTCGGGCAGCTGGCCATCGGTGCCCGCACTGTGCCCGCCGCCAACCCGGACGCCAAGATGGGCTGGGGCACGATCGTCCTGCGCTCCATCGTGTCGCCCGTGCTCTACGCGCTGTCCTTCATCGGGCTCATCAACGGGCTCTTCGCGGCCTTCACCCCGCGCAAGCAGACACTCGCAGACCTCATCGCGCGCACCGTCGTCCTGAAGATCCGTTAGGGTCGTTGCGGTGAGCGACGTGTACCCAGGGCTTGCCCAGCTGGCGGAGAAGTTCGGCATCGCCCAGGAATTCTGGGATTGGAAGGGCCGCCACCAGGCCATTCCTGCCGAGACCATCATCGAGGTGCTCCGCGCCTTCGAGATCGACGCCTCCACCCCGCAGGCGGCAGACGACGCGCTCACCCGGTTGGAGGACGACCACTGGCGCCGCACCCTCCCCGCGTGCACCGTGGCGGAAGAGGGCCAGGGCATCCATGTCGACGTGCACGTCCCCGCCGGGACCTCCGTCGAGATCTCGGTGCGGCTGGAATCCGGCGAGACCCGCACCACGTGGCAATCGGAGAACACCAGGCCGGACCGGTGGGTCGACGGTGCACCCATCGGGGAGGCGACCTTCTGGCTGGGCGAAGACCTGCCCATCGGTTACCACGAGATCGTGGCGCACACCGTCGCCGGCACGCACCGGTCGTCGCTGATCATCACGCCGAGCTTCGTCGGCTTCCCCTCGCGCATGCGCGGTAACCGGATCTGGGGCTACGGCACCCAGTTGTACTCGGTCACGTCCTCGCGCTCCTGGGGCATCGGCGACCTGGGCGACCTGGGCGACCTCATCACCTGGTCCGGCACGCGCCAGTTCGCCGGCTACGTGCTGATCAACCCGCTCCACGCGGCTGAGCCGGCACCACCGATCGAGCCGTCGCCGTACCTGCCCGCCAGCCGCCGGTTCATCAACCCCATCTACATCCACCCCGAATCCATCCCCGAGTACGCCACCCTCGGCAAGGACGAGCGCAAGCGGATCAAGCTGTTGCTGGAGCAGGCGCAGGCGGCGGCCGACACCTCCGGCATCGTGGACCGCAACGCCATCTGGCCGTTGAAGCTCGAGGCCCTGCGGATCATTCACGGGGCGGGCATGCGCCCGGCCAGGCACATCGCGTTCCAGGACTTCCGCGGCCGCGAGGGCATCGGCCTGCGGTTCTTCGCACTCTGGAGCGCCCTGAGCATCGAGTTCGGGCAGTTCTGGGCGGAGTGGCCGGAGGCCTACCGCTCGCCCTCGTCGCCCGCGGTGGCTGCCTTCGCCGAGGCGAACGCCGAGGAGGTGGACTTCTTCGAGTGGCTGCAGTGGGTGGCGCAGACGCAGGTGTCCGCCGCCCAGACCGTCGCCGACGAGGTGGGCATGCCGGTGGGCATCGTCACAGACCTCGCCGTCGGCGTGCACCGCTACGGCGCGGAGACGTGGATGATGCCTGACGTGTTCGCACAGGGCATGAGCGTCGGAGCGCCGCCGGACCAGTACAACCAATCGGGGCAGGACTGGGGTCAGCCGCCCTGGCGCCCTGACCGACTCGAGGAACTGGCCTACGAACCGTTCCGCGCCATGGTGGCGGCGGCGTTGCGCCGCGTCGGTGGCCTGCGGGTCGACCACATCATCGGCATGTTCCGCCTGTGGTGGGTGCCGCAGGGGTTGGGCCCCACCGCCGGCACCTACGTGCGCAACAACCATGAGGCCATGATCGGCATCCTGGCGCTGGAGGCTCAGCGCGCCCAGGCGCTCGTCGTCGGGGAAGACCTCGGCACGGTGGAGCCCTGGGTGCGCGACTACCTCTCGCGCCGCGGGCTCCTCGGCACCTCGGTGTTGTGGTTTGAAGCGGGGCTTCAGGGGGAGCCGCTCGACGCGCAGTGGTGGCGCGAGTACTGCATGGCCTCCGTCACCACCCACGACCTGCCGCCGACGCTGGGCTACCTCGCCGGCGACCACGTCCGGCTCCGCCACGACCTGGGGTTGCTCACGGAGCCGCTCGAGACCGAACTCGCGGGGGCGCAGCAGGAGCAGGCGGACTGGGTGACCAAGCTCATCGTCGACGGACTGCTGGATCCCGCGCACCGCGACGACCCCGTCGAGGTGATGCTCGCGCTGCACAAGTTCCTGCTGCGGACCCCGTCGAAGGTGCTGCTGGCAGCCCTCGCGGACGCGGTGGGGGAGCGCCGGGCCCAGAACCAGCCGGGCACCATCAACGAGTACCCGAACTGGCGGGTCCCGTTGGGCGACGCCGCCGGGAAGCGGCTGGATCTGGCGGAGATCTTCCAGGCCGAGCTGCCCCGGCGCCTGGCCGCGGTGATGAACGGGTTCGACAGCCAGCCCGAGTCGCGCTGGGGCTGACCCCGCCCGGGTGAGGCGGCGTCCTGCGCCCTGCGGTGCGGCATACTCGGGCCAGTCGTTGAGGAAGGTGCCCCATGTTTGATCCCGTCAAGATCTACGCGGACGAGTTCGCCCAGGTCCTCGAGCCGGGGGAACGCACCGTGGCCGCGCCGTACGTCGCCTACATGGCGGGTAGGGAGCAGACCGGCCCCGAGGACAATGTCGTCACGTTCGACATCATCGACGGATTGACGGTGCCCAAGTGGAACCGGGCCGCCGAATCCGCCATCTCGGGCCTGACGTTGAACGGCTCGCAGGCATCCCTGGCCGCGGGCGTGGCACGGGCTTTCGACGGACACGCCCACCTGGTGTTGACCGACGCGCGGGTGCTCGCCGTCGACCTGCCGGTGAACGGCACCCCCGTCGTCAAGGGCGCCTGGCCGCTCGATGCGGTGGCGGAGATCCGGCACGACCCACGGCTGGGGCAGCACGGCCGGCTGCGGCTCACGATGTCAGACGGCTCGATGGTGCGGCTCGTCGCAGGCCTGTTCTTCTGGCGGCGCGCCCAGCGGCTCGTCACGGCGTGGCGTGAGCTTGTCGGCCTCGCGCGGTAACAGGCTGCGCTAGCTGAGCTTGCGCAGGATCTCGTCGAGCTGGTCGTCGACGGCGGCGAGGCGTCCTTCCAGGGCGGTCATGTCCGTGTCGAAGTGGCTGAGCAGCTTGTCCAGGGTTTCGCTGAGCGGCTGGGCGTCGTCGCGCCCCACCTGCGACGAGGCGAGCGCCCGGTTCGTGGCCGCGGGCACCTGGGCCAGGGTCTCCGGCCGCACGTCCTGTACGTAGCAGGCCGTGAGACGGCGCGTCCTCGCGTCGACCTGAATGACCACCGCGCCGTCGTCAGAGGCTCCCTCGAAGGTGCGCAGCACGTCTCCCGCCGGAGGCGCATCGTCATCCGGGAGCACCCCCGTCTCGAGCACCGCCCGGAGTTGCGGGGAGAGCAGGCTGCCGGATGCGACGCGGCTCTCGATGTCGCGCTCGGCGTGGGCCAGTGCGTCGTTGATGGCCTGCACGAGGGCGGTCCCGGCCTGGGCCGGCCGTTCCACCGGCCCGGCGTCGGTGGACAGCACCGACAGGCCGCCGTCGACGACGGCCGTGGCCGTGCCGTCCTGGCTGTGCCCGGTGTAGGTGGCCTCGGCGAGTGCCATCAGTTCCCTCAACTGGGGGCTGTCGAGAGCGTCGCGTGGGAAATCAGACATGAAGGAATTGAAGCATGACCAGGGGTGGACCCGGCATGACGTACGTTGGGCCGGTGACAGATTTCGCGGTGAGTTACCCGGACCTACGCGCCGCCGGAGAGCGTTTCGGCGAGATGCACACCACAGCAGCTGACCAGGTGTCGACGCTGGGCTCGGTGCATCTGGCCCAGGCAGACTTCGGACGCGTCCCGTGGTTGCAGACGCGCATCTTCGAGGCATTCCAGGAGCACACCGCCGAGTGCACCACGGTCCTGCAGGAACTGGCAGAAGTGCTGGGCTCCACGTCCGATGGGCTCCAGTTGTGCGCAGAGTCGTACGAGGCCATCGACGCCGCCGCCACTGAGGCCATCAACAACTTCTTCGGGGAGGCCGGGCAGTGACCGAGTACAACAACTCCCTGGACTCCTGGTACCAGCAGTGCCCGTGGCCGGTGCAGCAGGTGCTCGAATGGCCCTACCAGAAGACGTCTGAGGCGCTCCGCTGGATCACGGGTAATCCCAACAAGGTCGCCGGCCACGCGCCCACCTACGACGCCATCGCCCAGCGGGTGCAGCAGTTGGCGGCGGAGGTGGAATCGGCCCGGGCCGGCATCGGGATGTGGGACGGCCAGGCCCGGATGGCGTTCGACGCGAAGATGCAGCAGGTGCGTCAGAGACTCGAGTCACTGGCGCCGGCCATCTCGCAGACACAGGAGATCCTGCGCTCAGCCGCGGAGACGAGCGTCAGCTGCGCCAACCTGATCCTCGACATCATCCGCGGCGTCATCGAGTTCCTGGTGTCATCGCTGGCGGTGGCGGGCGCGTTGGCCGTCTTCACGGCCGGTGCGTCCGCGGTCGCCTGGGTAGCCGCGAACCTGGCCAAGGGTGCGCAGGCGTTGGCCAGCGTGCTGAAGGGGGTCGAGCGGGCCGCCAAGGTGCTCCAGGCGCTGGCGCGGGCCCTGACGAAGATTCAGGCCGTGATGAAGAAGGTGGCCGACGTCCTCAAAGCCATCCGCGAGCTGTTCCTGGCCATCGAGAAGGCCAAGAAGGGCACCGGGCTGGTGGACAAGGCAGTGCTCACCGCGCTGGCCGCCCCCATCAAGATCCCCACCAACCTGGCGGGCAACGCCGCGCTCGGCGGGGTCAGCGCCGTGACCGGGGTGCCGGGCCTGTCGATGCCCGGCGGCGTTGGCGAGGTGCTCAACGCCGGAGGTGACGCCACCGACGCCGTCGGAAGTTCCAACGAGGCGGTGGGTGCCGCGCGCTGACCGCGTCAGAGGTTCGTGACGATCGGTGCCGCCTGGTACGGGTTGGTCGTCACATCGCCGGCGGCGTCCAGGATGACGGTCTCCAGCGCCGGGTCTCCCTTCGAGATCCGCAGGGCGGACATCGGCAGCTCAGCCAGCGACTCGCGGTGGCGGCGTCGGGCGTCGTCGAGCGTGGCGTGATGCACCAGCTCGCCACCCTGGTAGATGGGCACCAGGAGTTCGCGGTCGTTGCCGTCGTTGACCGGCGGGGTGCCCAGCCCGATCACCTCGGATTCGGCCCGCCCGTCGGGGCCCATCCGGCGCATCGCGAACTTGCGGCCGCCCAGCGTGTTCTTGCCCTTGGACTTCTTCCCGACCGGCACCCAGGGGGCGTCGGGTGCCTCGGATTCAGCGCGGGCCACCAGCTTGTAGACGAAGCCGCAGGTGGGGTGGCCGGAGCCGGTCACCAGCGAGGTGCCGACGCCGTACCCGTCGACGGGGGAGCCCTGCAACTGGGCGATCTGCCACTCGTCGAGGTCTGAGGTGACCATGATCTTGGTGGCGGTGGCGCCGAGGTCGTCGAGGAGGTCTCTCGCCTGGCGGGCCATGATGGCGAGATCGCCGGAATCCAGGCGGATTGACCCGAGCCGGCCCTCCGTCAGCTCGACGCCCAGCCGGATGGCGGCCTCCACGTCATAGGTGTCGACGAGCAGCGTGGTGTTGTCGCCCAGCGTGGCCAGTTGGGCGCGGAACGCGTCCTCTTCCGTGTCGTGCAGCAGCGTGAACGAGTGGGCGGCGGTGCCGATCGTCGGGATGCCGTGGGTGCGCCCCGCCTCCAGGTTCGACGTGGACGCGAAACCCGCCACGTACGCCGCGCGGGCTGCGGCGACGGCGGAGTACTCCTGCGTCCTGCGGGCGCCCATCTCCGCGCACGCCCGGTTGCCGGCCATCGCGGTCATGCGCGACGCTGCGGCGGCGATGGCGGAATCGTGGTTGTAGATGCTGAGCAGGACGGTCTCCAGGAGCACCGCCTCGGCGAAGGTGCCCTCGACGGACAGCACCGGGGAACCGGGGAAATACACCTCACCCTCGGGATAGCCCCAGATGTCGCCGGTGAACCGGTAGGTGGCCAGGTACTCGGCCAACTCGTCGTGGATGATGTTCTTCCCCAACAGGAAGCTGAGCTCCTCGTCGCCGAAGCGGAAGTTCTCGATGGCATCGATCGCACGCCCCAGGCCGGCCACGACGCCGTAGCGGCGGCCCTCGGGGAGGCGACGGGTGAACAGGTCGAACAGACTCCGCCGCTGCGCGGTGCCGGCGTTCATCGCCGCCTGCACCATCGTCAGCTCGTAATGATCGGTCAGCAGGGCTGTGGTCATGCGCTTCAGCGTAGTGGCAGAGTAGGGGGCATGAGCCAAGCACCAGCAGGAGGGGTTGAGGTCGTCGAGCAACCCACTGAGACGCCGTTGAGCGCCGCGCCGTGGGTCACCATCGTGTGGGATGACCCGGTCAACCTGATGAGCTACGTCACCTACGTGTTCCAGGAGTACTTCAAGTACCCGCTGGAGAAGGCGGAGGAACTCATGCTGCGCGTGCACCACGAAGGCAAGGCTGTGGTCTCCACCGGCAACCGCGAAGCCATGGAACGCGACGTGCTGGCCATGCAGGGGTACAACCTGTGGGCCACGATGGAGCAGTCGTGACCCTGGAGCCTGAGGACATCGTCTGGGAATTCGACGGCGCGGACGGCCGCGACAAGGGGCTGGCCTCCATGGTGCGGTTCTACACCCAGCACCTGGAGGAGCTCCTCCCCGCCGAGAGCGACGACCCGTTCGAGCAGATCGTCGCCGACATGTCCGACGACCCCACCAACCGGATGCTGGCCAACCCCCGCCTGGCCCGGCTGTTCCCGGCCGCGCTGGGCGACGCGAAGCAGACCGACGAGTTCTGGCGCGACTCCATCCACGCCCAGACGAGGGCGCGGATCGAGGCGGCCCAGGTGGTCGTGGACAATCTGGACGCCTACCACGACTACATCCCGGTGACGCTCGGCGCGGTCGACGACTGGGCCCGCACCCTGGGTGCGCTGCGGCTGTTCTGGTGGGCGGAACTGGCCGGCACCGAGCGACTGGCTCGGCCGACGCCGGCGGTCGCCTCAGCGAATCCCGGCCTGGTGGACCTCGTCGAATGGCTGGGGTACATCCTGGAGGACCTCATCGATTCGCGGGAGCGCTGCCTGCGCACCGGGTCCGTGTACGACCCCGACGATTACGAACCATTGACAGGCCCAGACGCCTAGTATCGGTGGATGCCAGGAGCCGCGAAACCACCCACCTCCCTGCACACCATGGGGCAGCAGCAGGACCGCCGCAGCTGGGCTGAGCCCTACCGGATCAAGATGGTCGAGCCGCTGCACATGACCACCGCCGAGGAGCGGAAGGCGGCGCTCGCTGAGGCCGGGTACAACACCTTTCTGTTACGTTCGCGGGACGTGTACATCGACCTGCTGACAGACTCCGGCACCAACGCGATGAGCGACCGCCAGTGGGCCGGCATCATGCTGGGGGACGAGGCCTACGCCGGCAGCGAGAACTTCTACCACCTCGAACAGACCGTGCGGGAATGCTACGGCTGGGAGTACCTGGTGCCGACCCATCAGGGGCGCGGCGCGGAGAACCTGCTCTCCCAGAGCCTCATCAAGCCGGGCGACCACGTGCCCGGCAACATGTATTTCACCACCACCCGCTTCCATCAGGAGCGCGCCGGCGCCACGTTCCACGACATCATCATCGACGAGGCGCATGACTCGCACTCGCTGCACCCGTTCAAGGGAAACGTCGACCTGGAGAAGCTCTCTTCGCTGATCGACGAGGTGGGCGCCGACAAGATCCCGTACGTGTGCGTCGCGGCGACGGTGAACATGGCCGGCGGGCAGCCCATCTCCATGGCGAACCTGCGTGCGGTGAGAGAACTCACCCAGCAGCACGGCATCCCGATCTACCTGGACGCCACCCGCGCGATGGAGAACGCACTGTTCATCCAGGAGCGCGAGGAGGGCTACGCGGACGAACCGATCGCCGAGATCCTGAGGGAGTTCTGTTCGCACACCGACGGCGCCACCATGTCCGGCAAGAAGGACCCGCTGGTCAACATCGGTGGTTGGCTGAGCACGAACAACCGCGAACTCTTCGAGGAGGCGCGCAACCTGGTGGTGGTCTACGAGGGCCTCCACACGTACGGCGGGATGGCTGGACGCGACATGGAGGCCATGGCGATCGGCATCCGCGAGGCGCTCAACGACGACTACATGAAGAGCCGCGTCGGCCAGGTCCGGTACCTCGGCGCCCTCCTGGAGCAGTGGGGCGTCCCGTTCGTGAAACCAGTGGGGGGCCACGCCATCTTCCTCGACGCGCGCGACTTCTATCCGCACCTCGGGCAGGACCAGTTCCCCGCCCAGACCCTGGCCGCGGAGCTGTATCTCGAGTCCGGGGTCCGGGCCATGGAACGGGGCATCGTGTCGGCCGGCCGTGACGCCGTGACCGGTGAGAACCACCGTCCGAAGCTGGAGCTGACGCGCCTCACCATCCCGCGGCGGGTCTACACGCAGGCGCACATGGATGTGGTGGCCGAATCGGTGAAGGCCTGCTTCGACCACCCCGAATCCGTGCGTGGGCTCAGGATGGTCTACGAGCCCCGGTACCTGCGCTTCTTCCAGGCCCGCTTCGAACCCCTCTGATATCCCCCACGATGTGGGCGTGCGGCGCTCGCCATCTGGGGGAGCCCCGCACGCCCACATAGTTGGAGGATTGGGGCAGAGGGCTAGACTCACCGCTCGTGACCAGCATCGAGCAACCCATCGGCGTCTTCGACTCCGGATTCGGTGGTCTCACCGTCCTCCGCTCGCTGGTCGAGCAGTTGCCCAACGAAGACTTCGTCTACCTCGGCGACACCGCGCGCGCGCCGTACGGCCCCCGCGCCATCGCAGAAGTGCGCAGGTTCGCCCTCCAGGGGCTGGACCACCTCGTGGAGCGGGGCGTCAAGGCGCTCGTCATCGCCTGCAACTCCGCATCCTCCGCCGTGCTGCGCGACGCCCGCGAACGCTACGACGTGCCGATCACCGAGGTCGTCCTACCCGCAGCGAGCCGTGCGGTCGCCGCCACCCGCAACGGCAGGGTCGGCGTGGTCGCCACTCAGTCGACGGTGAACTCACGCTCCTACGAGGACGCCTTCGCCATCGCGCCCCACATCTCCCTGACCCCGCAGGCCTGCCCGCGTTTCGTGGAGTTCGTGGAAGCGGGCATCACCGGCGGCGACGAGTTGCTGGGCATCGCGGAGGAGTACCTGGCCTCCATCAAGAAGGCCCAGGTCGACACCCTGATCCTCGGCTGCACGCATTACCCGCTGCTCCAGGGCCTCATCGGCTATGTGCTGGGCACCGGCGTGACACTGGTCTCGTCGGCGGAGGCCTGCGCCCAGTCGACCTACTCGCAGCTCACCCAGGCGGGCCTGCTGCACCACCAGCCACGGGAGGCGGAGCGCATCTTCCTCACCACGGGAGACGCCCATAACTTCCAGGGAATCGGGCGTAGATTATTGGGTGGCTTCGTCACGGACGCCACCACCGTCGTCATCGACCACGATTGAGGAGATACGCCATGTGCATGAAAGTCACCTGCGCCCAGTGCGGAAAGCCCACCTGGCAGGGCTGCGGAGCCCACATCGAAGAGGCCCTCGAGGGCGTCCCCGTCCCCGAGCGCTGCGACTGCCCCCGCTGACCAGAGAAGCTAAGTTGGAGCCCATGACTGTGACTCGCATCGACGGCCGCACCACTGATCAACTGCGCCCGGTGCGCATCACCCGAAACTGGCTGGACCACGCGGAAGGTTCCGTGCTCGTCGAGTTCGGCCGCACCCGGGTGCTGGTGGCAGCATCCGTGACCGTCGGGGTGCCGCGCTGGCGCTCCGGTTCGGGCCTCGGCTGGGTGACCGCCGAATACGCCATGCTGCCCCGCGCCACTCACACCCGCTCGGATCGCGAGTCGATCCGCGGCAAGGTGGGCGGCCGCACCCACGAGATCTCCCGCCTCATCGGCCGCTCGCTGCGCGCCGTCGTGGACTACAAGGCGCTGGGCGAGAACACCATCGTCCTCGACTGCGACGTGCTCCAGGCCGACGGTGGTACGCGCACCGCTGCCATCACCGGCGCCTACGTGGCCCTCGCGGACGCCGTCGCCCATCTGCGCGGCCTCGGCGCCCTGGCTGGAGAACCCCTGACCGACTCCGTTGCCGCGGTCTCCGTCGGCTTCGACAAGGCGGGCACCGCGCTGCTGGACCTCTGTTACGACGAGGACGTGGCCGCGGAGACCGACATGAACATCGTGATGACGGGCTCCGGCAAGTTCATCGAGGTTCAGGGCACCGCCGAGGGCGTGCCGTTCAGCCGTGAGGAGTTGGGGGAGCTCATCGACCTCGGCACCGTCGGCTGCGCCGAACTGACCCGGATTCAGCGCGAGGCGCTGGCGTGACCCGCCCAGACAAGCTGGTGCTGGCCACCAACAACCCGAAGAAGCTCAGGGAACTGCGGCGCATCCTCGAGGGCGCCAGCCTCGACATCGAGGTGTTCGGGCTGGGCGACTTCGAGCGCTACCCCGAACCCGAGGAGGCCGAGCGCACGTTCGAGGGCAACGCCTTCCTCAAGGCCGAGGCGGCCATGCGCGCGACGGGGCTGCTCGCCGTCGCGGACGACTCCGGCCTGGAAGTCGACGAACTCAACGGCATGCCCGGGGTGCGTTCCGCACGCTGGGCCGGCCCTGCGTGCGATGACGAGGACAACAACGCGCTCCTGCTGGCCCAGCTGGACGGGCTGCCAGACGAGCGTCGCTCCGCCCGATTCGTCTGCGCCCTGGCCATGGTCGCGCCAGACGGCGAGCGCCGCGTGTGGCACGGCCGCATGCCCGGACGGATCAACGACCGGCCCGCGGGGGAGAACGGCTTCGGCTACGACCCGCTGTTCGTGCCCGCCGGGATGACCGTCACGTCGAGTGAGCTGACGGCGGAGGAGAAGGACTCGATCTCGCACCGCGGCATCGCCGTGCGTGCGTTCGTCGATTACCTCAAGGAACTCGGCTGACATGCGCCAGTACCACCAGCTGCTGCGGCACATCATGGACACCGGCGTCGACAAGTCCGATCGCACCGGCACGGGCACCCGGTCGGTGTTCGGCCACCAGCTTCGCTTCGACCTGCGCGACGGGTTCCCCCTGCTGACCACCAAGAAGGTGCACACCCGCTCCGTCTTCGGCGAGCTGCTGTGGTTCCTGCGCGGCGACACCAACATCGGCTGGCTGCACGACAACGGCATCAGCATCTGGGACGAGTGGGCGGACGCCGACGGAAACCTCGGCCCGGTCTACGGCTACCAGTGGCGCTCCTGGCCCACCCCGGACGGGCGGCATGTCGACCAGATCGCCAAGGTCATCGAGTCGCTGCGCGCCAACCCGGATTCGCGTCGCCACATCGTGTCGGCCTGGAACGTGGCGGACGTCGACGACATGGCGCTGCCGCCGTGCCACACGATGTTCCAGTTCTACGTCGCGCCGTCGGCCGACGGCGGCCCGGGCACTCTCAGCTGCCAGCTGTACCAGCGCTCGGCCGACGTGTTCCTCGGCGTGCCGTTCAACATCGCCTCGTACGCGCTGCTCACGCACCTGGTGGCCCAGGTCACCGGCCTGCGGGTGGGTGAGTTCGTCCACACCTTCGGCGACGCCCACATCTACTCCAACCACTTCAACCAGGTCGCCGAGCAGTTGGCGCGGGAGTTCCGGCCGCTGCCGACCCTGCACCTCAACCCGGATGTGCGCGAGATCGACGCGTTCGAACTGGGCGACATCGTGGTGGAGGGCTACGACCCGCACCCCGCCATCAAGGCACCCATCGCGGTGTGACCCCGCTGAGCTACCCTTCTCGCATGAGTGAACTGCGCCCCCACTTCCCGGAGCGCGACGCCTATCTCGACCGGTTGGCGCAGCACTACGCCGACGGACTCTTGGACGACGCCGACTTCGAGGCCCGCCGCGACGTGGTGCTTCAGTCGACCAGCCACGGAGACGCGTTGCGCGCCTTCGACGGGCTGCCGCAGCCGCGGTACCGGGAGGGCACCCGCACCGGCCGGCCGGCCGGCCTAGGGCGACGGGGGCTGCTGATCGGCGGGCTCGCCGCGGCTGCAGTGGTCGGCGTCGGTGGCATCGCGGCCTTGGTGTTCGGCGCCCGGTTGGGTGACCCCATGATGGGGGGACCGATGATGGAGGAGGTCTGGCCCCAGCCCTCCATGGGCGGTGGGGACGTCGAGACCTATGCGATGGACTACGGGGCAATCGAGGAGACCTTCTTCACGCTGCAGGAGCGTGGCCTGACGCTGATCAGTGAGTTCACCGTCGAGATCGGCGGGGTGACGGGGACGGCGATGTCACCGAGGTCGCCTGGTGAACTGCGGGCCTTCAGCCGGCGGATCGACCGGCCCATGGTCATCTCTGAGGGGTCTGAGGCCGAGGTGCCGCCCGCCGTGGAGCTGGAGCCCTGGCAGTCGCTGGTGATGATGAGCATCGAGCAGGCGCCGATGGACCTGGGCGGATACGGCCATGCCGACCGCGTCGAGCTCGTGTTCACGGATCGCGGGAGTCCCACGGCACTGGTGACGGTGCTCGCCATTGAGGACGCGCACCCGCTGGGCACCGCGCAGTACGACGTTGACGGAAACCTGATCGCTCTGGAGGAGAACCCGTGAGAATCGTCGCTATCGCGGCAGTGGCAGACAACGGGGTCATCGGTTCCGGTGACGACATGCTGTGGCACATCCCGCCGGACTTCCGCCGCTTCAAGGCCGTCACCAGCGGCAACACGCTGATCTTCGGGCGTAAGACGCACGAGCAGATCGGCCGGACGTTGCCGGACCGCCGGATCATCGTCGTGACGCGCGATCCCGAGTGGCGCGACGACGGCGTCGAGGTGGCTCACTCCATCACCGAAGCGCTCGACCTGGCCGCGGAGACGCCGGAGCGCATCTGTTACGTCGGCGGGGGCAGCGAGATCTACGCGGGGGCGTGGCCGTACCTGACGGAGCTCGACATCACGCACGTGCACCAGGAGCCGGAGGGCGTCGCCAAGTTCCCGCTGATCTCCCGCAACGAATGGACCGAGGTGAGCCGCGAGGTGCACCAGGGCTACGACTTCGCCCAGTACCGCCCGACCCCGTCCGCCGGTTCCTGAGCCAGCCGGCACCGGCTGGTCAGAGACCCCCGAGGATCTCCATGCGCCGCATCCTCCACCTTGACCTCGACGCGTTCTTCGCGGCCGTCGAGCAGCGCGACAAGCCGTCCCTGCGGGGCAAGCCCGTCGTCGTGGGCGGCTCGGGGCCGCGAGGCGTGGTGGCGACGGCGAGCTACGAGGCGAGGAAGTTCGGCGTTCGCTCCGCGATGTCCGGCACCGAGGCGCGACGGCGGGCTCCGCACGCGGCCTTCCTCGGCGGCCGGTTCCAGGCCTACCGGGCGTCGTCGCGGGTGGTGATGGGGCTCCTGCGTGAAGTGTCGCCCCTGGTGGAGCCGTTGAGCCTCGATGAGGCTTTCGTCGACCTCGAACCCAGCGGCTGGCCCGACGACGAACTGGGCGAGCGCGTCGAATGGTTGCGCGCCGAGCTGGAGCGGCGGACGGAAGGGCTTACCGCCTCGGTGGGGGTGGGTTCCGCGAAGTTCCTGGCCAAGCTGGCCAGCGAGGCCGCCAAGCCGAACGGCCACCGGATCCTGCGGCCCGAGGAGGAACTGGATTTCCTGGCGCCACTGGCGGTGCGGGCCATCCCCGGCGTTGGCCCAGCGACGGAGCAGCGGCTCGTCGGCATAGGTCTGCACATCATCGAAGACCTGCGCGGGGCCGACCGGAAGGAGCTGGTCAGGGAACTCGGCCAGTCGGCGGGGGAGAGCCTCGCGGAACTCGCCTGGGGCCGCGACCCGAGGCGTGTGCAACCGCAACGCGACCCGAAATCGATCTCCACCGAGGACACGTTCGCCGTCGACCTGACCGACCGCGGCCAACTGGAACAGATCCTGCGCCGCGACTCGGCGGACGTGGCCCGACGGCTCACGCGGGCCGGCTTCTTCGCGCGCACTGTCACCCTAAAGGTGCGGTTCGCCGACTTCACGACGCGCACCATCGCCCGCAGCCTCGGGGGCGCCACCGCCGACGGCGCCGAGAT
Organism: Tessaracoccus sp. ZS01; assembly: GCF_022342445.1. Lineage (NCBI taxonomy): Bacteria > Bacillati > Actinomycetota > Actinomycetes > Propionibacteriales > Propionibacteriaceae > Tessaracoccus > Tessaracoccus sp. ZS01. The sequence continues at coordinate 76,495 of NZ_PQFE01000003.1, forward strand.
CGCCGCCGAAGGCATCAGCCTCCTCGGCGATGTGGACATCCGCGCGGGCGTGCGGCTGTTGGGCATCGGCGTGTCCAATTTCGTGACGGCCGCGCAGGAGAAGCTCTTCGACCTCGGACCCGGGTCTGCGGCCGGCGCCGGCGGCGCCGTCGACGTGACCGAGCAGACGGTGGCCAGTGACGACACCGGGGCGATCCCCCTCAGCGGGGTGCGTGGGCAGGGTGGCTTCTACCCGGGCGCCGACGTCGAGCACGACGAGCACGGCCGCGGCTGGGTCTGGGGATCCGGCCTGGGGCGGGTGACGGTGCGGTTCGAGTCGCGACACAGCGGGCGCGGCCGCATCGCCACGTTCCCCGTCGACGATCCGGCACTACACCCGGCAGACCCTGAGCCGCTCGCCTTCCCGCTGCCGGACGAGGACGCTGATTGAGACAGCGGCTGCCTAGCTGGCGCCGATGTTGAGGCCCCACTCGACGCCGAACTGGTCCGTGAGGTCGCCGTAGTGGTCGCCCCACATCTGTTGCTCGAACGGCGTGCCCACCGTGCCACCCTCGGCCAGCGCGTCGAACCACCGGCGACCGGTCTCGGAGTCCTCGCCCCAGATCACGATGGTGGTGTTGCCCTTCTCCTCGGGCGCATCATTCGTCGGGGTGTCTGCGGCCATCAGGGTGAACCCGTCGGTGTCGAGCTGGCCGTGCATGATCTTGTGCTCCAGTTCAGGGGCGGAGCTGTAGTCCGCAAACGGGGTGGTCGTCAGTTCGCCGCCGAAGACCGACTGGTAGAACTCCAGCGCGGCGGTGGCCTGGCCGTTGAACGCGATGTAGGGGCTCATTCGAAGCATGGACGGTTCCTTCCGGAAGGGGCTTCCAACGCTACGACGCCCGGGGTTCAGGCGTCATGATTCCTTCAGGTGGCCCGGGTCAAAGCTGGGTCGGCGGCGTGAGCGTGCTCTCCGCCCGGCTGGTCTCCACGTAGCTCCGCAGCACGGCGGTGTCGCGTACGCCGAGCTCTGCTTCGCTCAGGATGGTGTCGACGTGGAGGTCAGCGCGGCGGGCGACCTCTGGATCGACGGCGGCCACCCGGATCCGGGCGGCCAGGTCCACGAGCGCCTCCAACACGATGCGGGCGCCGAGGGCGTAGGGGCGGATGTGGTCGAAGGGCGTGTCGACGATCTCCCCGATCGACACGGGGCGCAGGTAGAGCCGCGGTGCGCCGTCCTCGTCGACCACCACGTTGGCGCTCTCGGCGCGGCCGACGACGGTGAGGACTCCGGAGGCCACCTGCTGGATGGCGTTGACGGCGGTGTAGGGGTCGTTGTTGCCCGGCGACAGGCCGCGGACGGCCAACTCGACGATCTGCTGCTCCGCGAAGCGCACGTCCTGCTCCGTGGAACGGCTGGGCCCGGTGCGGAGATGGTCCCTCAGGTGTGGCTCGATCCCCTCAGCACGCTCTGCCGGCCACACCTGGGCGATGTGCTCGCCCTCGATCACCTGGTCGCCGGTCCGCTTCAGCAGCCGGACCGATACCCCCGCTTCCGTGGCGGCGTCCGCGAGCGAGCGCCCGTCGACGTGGGTGAGGTAGCCGCCGATGGGGGAGCCGAGGACCGCCCCGCCGTGGGCGGGGGCGTCGATGCTGTCGTACTCCGGTGCTTCAGGGTCGAGCCAGTTGCGCCCCACCGCCCTCTGAAAGTCCAGGCGGGCGCCTTCGGAGATGGTTTCCACCTGCACCGAACTCGCGATGTGGTGGATGAACCAGACGAACAGGAAGACATCGATGATGCCCAGCAGAATCACCGCGTTGACGGCGAGGTGGGGCACGAACGCCGCGCCCGCGTCGCTGTCCGATCGGATGGTGCGCAGCACCAGCAGCGTGTAGACGAAAGTGGCCGTCAGCACCCCCAGCACCACCTGGTTGTCGCGGTTGCGCATGAAATTGCGCACGAGGCGCGGGCCGTAGGTGGTGGACGCGGTGCTGATGACCGAAATCGTGATGGAGAACGCGGTGCCGGCCACGCCCAGGAACGCCGCGACGGACGCGAGGATGGCGCGGGCGCCGTCGACGCCGGTGTCGAAGAGGAAGCTCCGGATGAAGCCGGGGAGTTCGAGCGAGGCACGATCTGCGGCGACGAGCGTCTGGGCCACCACCATCGCGGCGGCGATGAAGAGGGCGGGCACGAACCAGAAGCGCTGCGGGATGCTGGTCAGGAACGCTCGTACTCGGCCCACGGGAGTCCTCCTCGTCGTCGTCGTTCGACGCTACCGCAGACAGGTTCAGGAGAGGCCAAGTAGCGTTGAGGTATGTCGAAGCGGATGTTCACGGCGGTGCTGCCGCCGCCAGAGGTGATCCAGGAGCTGGACAGCTACGTGGCCCCGCGCCGCGAGGCTGACCGTGACCTGCGCTGGACCCGCCCCGAGGGGTGGCACCTGACGACGTCGTTCATGGGCCACGTGGGCGTCGGGCGCGATGAATACCTGGAGGACCACCTGGCGGAGGTCGCGGCGGGTGTGCAGCCGTTCGAGGTGCGCGTCGCCGGGGGTATCGCGTTCCCCGACCCAGCCAGGGCCCGCATCATCGGCCTGGGGGTGCCCGTGGGCCACGAGCCCCTGGCGTCGCTCTCCGCGAGTTGCCGCAGGGCCGCCTCCAGGGCGGGGATCGACGTCGACGGCAGCAGATTCATCGGGCACCTCACGCTGGCCCGCAACAGTCGCGGGGTACAGGCCACCCGCTGGTTGACCGTGCTGGACTCGTTCCCCGGCTGGTCCTGGACGGCCGACGAGTTGGTGCTCATCGAATCCCGGAGCACCGGGTACGGCTTCGGCTATGAGGTGGCCGCGCGTTTCGCGCTGGGACGGCCCGTGGCCGATCCCTACGCGTAGCGGCTAGAATCTAGCTCGCTTGCGCAAGTGGTGGAATTGGTAGACACGCAGGATTTAGGTTCCTGTGCCTTCGGGCGTGAGGGTTCAAGTCCCTTCTTGCGTACTCAGTTCTGTGGCCGCCGGCTGCGCCGCGGTGATGCCCCCGGCCGTCTTGCCGCGCTGCTTCAGCCGCTTCTCCACCAACTGGGCCAGGCTGGTCACCAACAGGTTGAGCAGGATGAACAGCACCGCGCCCACCACGAACGTCACCGTCAGATTCCCGAACCGGTTGCCCATCTGGCGCACCCGGTTCAGCAGCTCGGGGTACAGGATGATGTAGCCCAGCGCGGTGTCCTTGAGGACGACGACGAGCTGGCTGAGCAGCGTGGGCATCATCGCCGTCAGGGCCTGCGGCACCAGGATCATGCGGCGGGTCTGGCTGGATGTCAGGCCGATGGACAGGCCCGCCTCACGCTGGCCCGAGGGGAGTGAACCGACGCCGTTGCGCACCACCTCGGCGATCACCGCGCCGTTGTAGCAGGTGAGGCCCACCACCACCGCGGTGAAGCTGAGCGATGGACCCGCCAGGTCCGTGTTGTATGTCAGCAGGTAGAAGACGAACAGCATCATGATTAGCACGGGCACGGCGCGGAAGAACTCGACGATGACTGACGAGAGCCACCGCAGCACCTTGAGGTCCGACATGCGACCCATCGCGAACATCAGCCCGAAGATGAAGGCCAACACCATGCTGAGGGCGGCGGCGAGCACGGTCTGTTGGATGCCTGGCAGGAAGTACTGCTGCCACGCCTCGACGGTGAACACGGGGAGCCAGCGGTCTGGCGTGATCTGGCCCGCGTTCCACAGGGTCAGCACTATCCAGGCGCCGGCGCCGAAGATGATGAGCACTCCGATGGAGGCGTAGATGAGGTGCCGACGGCGGGTGCTGGGGCCGGGCGGGTCGAAGAGGGCGGCTGCGCTGTTCACCGACGAACCGCCAGCTTCTTCGACAGCCAGCCGGTCAGCAGCCCCATCGGCAGCGTGAGCACCACGAAGGTGAGGGCCACCAGGCCGAAGATGAGGATGATCACGTCTGAGCGGAACTCGATCATGCGCGCCATGGAGTGCGACACCTGGGCCACACCGATGGCCGTCACCACCGTCGTGTTCTTGGTGAGCGCGATGAGGACGTTGCCCAGCGGGGTGATGGCGCCGCGCAGCGCCTGGGGGAGGATGATGTGGCGCAGGTTCTGGCTGAAGGTCAGGCCGATGGAACGCGCCGCCTCGGCCTGCCCGACGGGGATGGTGTTGACGCCGGAGCGAAGTGCCTCACACACGAACGCCGCGTGGTACACCGCCAGCGCGATGATGGCCAGCCGGATGTTGGTGTCGATGATGTAGGTGGCCGACTCGCGGGAGGCGAGTTGCAGGCCCAGCTGGTTCCACAGGATGAGGTTCGCTGCGATCACGATCAGTGTCAGCGGGGTGTTGCGGAACACGTTGACGTACACCGAGCCTGCGAAGTTCAACGCCCGCACGGGCGTCAGCCGCATGATGGCGACGATGGTGCCGAGCACGAACGCCAGCAGCGCGCCCCACAGGGTGAGCTGCAGGGTCAGCCAGACCGCTCCCAGGAAGTTGAAGCGTTCGATGAGTTCCAGCACGGCACCTCCTCGTCAGATGTGGATGGGAGAGCGCGACGGGTGGGTGGGGCACCCGTCGCGCCCGGTCATGCGTCAGTCGCAGTGGCCGCCCGGCTCGGCGGGGTTGGTGTCGGGGTTCGGCGTGTAGTTGGCCGGCCCCAGGTTGTTCTCGATGGCGTCGTCGATGGCGCCCTCCTCGAACAGCTCGACGAGCGCCTCATTGATCTGCTCGCAGAGCTCGCTCTCCTTGGCCACCCCGATGCCGTACAGCTCCTCGCTGAAGGGTTGGCCCACCACGCGGAACTGCCCGGCCCACTGCTCCTGGGCGGCGTAGCCGGCGAGGATCGAGTCGTCGGTGGTCAGCGCGTCGACGCTGCCCGATGCCAGGGCGTCCACGCAGGAGGAGTAGGTGTCGTACTCCTGCAGCTGCACGCCCGGGTATTCCTCGGCCACGCGCTCAGCAGGGGTCGAACCCGACACCGAGCAGAGGATCTTGCCCTCGAGGTCGTCAGGCCCGTTGATGGTGTCGTCATCGGCCTTCACCAGCAGGTCCTGGCCCGCGACCAGGTAGGGGCCGGCGAACTGGACGCGTTCCTTGCGTGAATCCGTGATCGAGTAGGTGGCGACGATGAAGTCGACGGTGCCGGCCTCCAGCATGGTCTCGCGCTGGGGCGACGGCGACTCGGTCCACTCGATCTGGTCTTCGGAGTAGCCGAGCTTCTCGGCGACGGCCTTGGCCACGTCGACATCGAAGCCGGACATCTCGCCCCCCTCCTGGAGGCCGAGACCTGGCTGGTCGAACTTGGTGCCGATCTTGATGGTGCCGCTGTTTGCGCCGTCGCCACCGGTGTCGGTGCCGGTGTCGTTGCCGTCTCCGCCGCAGGCGGTGAGGGCGAGTGCAGCCGCCGCCGCGATGGCGGCGATTCGGTAAGTGGTCCTACGCATGGATCTTTCTCCTTTGAAAGTCTGTGGTGAAGGGAAGGGTTCTCAGTGTGTGAGGATCTTGCCGAGGAAATCCTTGGCTCGGGCTGACTGGGGTTTGGTGAAGAATTCCTCCGGGGTGTTCTCCTCTACGATTGCGCCGTCCGACATGAACACAACCCTGTCGGCGGCCTTGCGGGCGAAGCCCATCTCATGGGTGACGACGATCATCGTCATCCCTGACTGGGCCAGTGTGGTCATGACGTCGAGGACCTCATTGATCATTTCCGGATCCAGCGCCGACGTGGGCTCATCGAAGAGCATCACCTTCGGCTCCATGGCGAGCGACCTGGCGATCGCGACGCGCTGCTGCTGGCCGCCGGAGAGTTGCGCCGGGTACTTGTGGGCCTGTTCCTGGACGCCGACCCGCTTGAGCAGTTCCATCGCCCGCTCTTTCGCGACGGCGGGTTTGACGCCCCGGGCCTTGATGGGGCCCATCGTGACGTTCTCGAGGATCGTCTTGTGATGGAAGAGGTTGAAGCTCTGGAAGACCATGCCCACGTCTGCGCGTAACTGCGCCAGGGCTTTTCCCTCTTCAGGTAACTCCGTGCCTTCGATGGTGATGGAGCCGGACTCGAAGGTTTCCAGGCGATTGATGGTCCGGCAGAGCGTCGACTTGCCGGAGCCGGACGGGCCGATGACCACGACGACCTCGCCCTCCCTGACGGTGAGGTTGATGTCCTTCAGGACGTGCAGTTCCCCGAAGTGCTTGTTGACGTCCTTGAGCACGACGAGAGGCTGGCCGAGCCCCGAGTCACGTGTCGAAGTGGTGTCGGTCATGGAGGCAAGTTAGTTGCCTAGCCGGTCACTCGCAGGCATAGGCCGTGTTTGTAACGGGATCGTGACCTTGGTCCGCGGGTGGGGGGGGCACGGCAGTACCTCCTCGGGCTGGGGTTGGCCGTCTGATCGATCTTCCGCCCATGCAGCTAGAGGAACGGCAGTCTGATCAGCCGACCCAGCGCTCGCCGATGCCGGTTGCCGTGAGGGCGCCGGCCGACATCGTCGCCAGCGCCGTCGCCAGTTCCTCTTCGTGCCCAGCGCTCACCGCCACGCGGATGTGCGCCTTGTCGCTCCACTCCACGCCGTCAACGACGACCGCCTCGCCCGACGGCAGCACCAGGCCGCGGAGCTGGTCCTCCATGCCGCCGGCGGACGCGAAGTCGACGTCGATCTGCAGCAGACGGCACAGCTGGACCGTCCGGATCCCTGCGGCGTCCACGGCATGGGCGACTGCGTCGGAGTAGGCCCGCACGAGACCCCCTGCGCCCAGTTTGATGCCCCCGAAGTAGCGGGTGACCACGGCCACGACATCTGTCAGCGAGTTCTTCTGCAGCACCTGCAGCATCGGTATCCCCGCGGTTCCTGCCGGCTCTCCGTCGTCAGAGCTTCGCGCCGTTCGCGCGTCGGGGCCCAGCACGAACGCCGAGCAGTGATGTCTGGCGCTGAAGTGCACCGAGCGGCGCTCGTCGATGACCGCGCGTGCCTCGTCCTCGGTCGTCACCCGCCTGAGACGGGTGAGGAAGCGGGAGCGCTTGATCTCGAGTTCGACGTCGACGCCGTGCCCCGGCCGGGCGTCGATGGTCAGGAAGTGGTCAGACACCCAGTTCGCGGCGCAGCTTCGCCACGTGTCCCGTGGCCTTCACGTTGTACTGCGCGACGCGGACCAGGCCGTGGCCCTCGTCGTCGACGTCGATCACGAAGGTGGAGCGGAGCACACCCTCGATCTCCTTGCCGTACAGTTTGCGCACCCCGTAGGCGCCGTAGAGGTTGTGCACCTTCTTCTCCGGGTCTGCCAGCAGTGTGAACTCGATGTCGGAGTTCGCCTTGAACTTCGCGAGCCGGTCCACGTCGTCCGGTGAGCAGCCGAGCACGGTGTAGCCGGCGTCCTGGAAGGCATTCAGCGAGGCCGAGAAGTCGACGGCCTGCGTGGTGCAGCCCGGCGTCATGGCGGCGGGGTAGAAGTAGAGAATGACCGAGCGTCCCGCGAAGCTGCTGAGCGAGACGTCGTTGCCGGCCTCGTCGGGCAGCGTGAAGTCAGGAGCGGGCGTTCCGGTGGTCAAACGTGCGGTCATGGCCGCCAGTGTAGTGCGGCGGCGCCGCGCCCGTTCTCCGCGTCTTCTGGCGTGAGAGCCCCAGTGTCAATAGGCTGGAGGGCAGAGAACCTACCGAGGAGCACTCTATGAGCACCCGTTCAGTCGATGAGATCCGCGTCGACCTCGCCGCCAACCGCGCGAAGCTGGCCAACGCCACCTCCGAGGCCGTCGAGTCGATGAAGCCGAAGAACATCGCCCGCGAATCGGTGTCTCAGGTCAAGGAGTTCGCCAAGACCGAGTTCGAGACCGCCACGTCGTCGTTCAAGGACGAGAGCGGCGCCTGGCGCACAGACCGTCTGCTGATGATCGGCGGCGCAGTCGTGGGGGCGGTGGTGTTCTTCATGGCCGTCTCGTCGGTGGCGAACAGACGCAGCCTGGCTTCGCAGGCGCGTCGGGCGATCGAGAAGTGAGCGAACCCAACCTGGCCATTCGAATGCTGCACGACCGGGTCCTCGTCGATGTCGACGCGGTGTCCGGTGAGCGACGCAGCGGCGGGGGGATTCTCATTCCAGCCACCGTGCAGATGGGTAGGCGACTCACCTGGGCCAAGGTGGTGGCCATCGGCCCCAATGTGCGCTCGGTCGAGACCGACGACCGCGTGCTCTTCGACCCCGAAGACCGGGCGGAGGTCGAACTCCAGGCGCGCACCTACGTGCTGCTGCGGGAGCGCGACATCCACGCCGTCGCCTCCACCTCCGTGGCCGACGGTGGCACCGGCCTCTACCTCTGACCTGCGCCCGCGGTCCGTCGGCCGCCTAGGCTGAGGGTCACAGGAGGTGCAATGACCGACGACCAGCGCCGCGCCCACAAGCCGGGCGAGCCAACCGAACCCAGGTTGGAGCGCGTGGGAGACCTCTGGCGGATCCGCTCCCTCGAAGCTGCCCGCCAGGTGTTGCGCGCCCGCCACGCCACCACCCAGGCGGGCTTCACCGCCGAGTACATCCCCAAGGGCGTGCTCAAGCACCACCCCATCCTGATGTCGGACGGCCCCCTGCACGACGAGCAGCGCTCGAAGGTGGGCCGGTTCTTCGCGCCCAAGGTGGTGCGTGAGCGCCACGGCGACCACATCTCCCTGGCGGCCGCGCGGCACGTCGACGGCCTCTCCGGAGAGGTCGTCCTCGACGACCTGGCGCTCCTCTACAGCGTCGAGGTGACGTCGCGGATCGTCGGGCTGACGGAGTCGCCGGTGGAGAAGATGGCCACCCGGCTCGTCTCGTTCTTCCGCCAACCGCCCCTCGACATCACCCGCAAGGACCTGGGCCGCACCCGTCGCCAATGGATGCAGGCTGCCTGGCGCGGGCTCGTGCCCGTCGCCAGGTTCTACGGGGCAGATGTGCGGCCGGCGGTGCGACGCCGTCGACGGGAACGCCAGGGCGATGTCATCAGCCACCTCATCGACGAGGGCTACACCAACGCTGACATCCTGGTGGAGTGCGTCACCTACGGCACGGCGGGCATGGTGACCACCCGCGAGTTCATCACGATGGCCGCCTGGCACCTCCTCACCACTCCGGCGCTGCTGGAGCGCTACCTGGTCGCGGGGGGCGTGGAGCGCCACGCCATCCTCAACGAGATCATCCGGCTGGAGCCCGTCGTCGGGCACCTCTACCGGCGGGCGCAGGAGGAGATCGAGATCACCGACGGGGAGCAGCGCGCCACCATCGCTCCAGGCGACCTCGTCGACGTGTGCGTCCGGCAGGTCAACGCCGACGCCCAAGCCGTAGGGGAGGGGCCGCTCGCCCTCCGCCCGGCCCGCGAGCTTCCGCCCGGGGTCGACGAGGCCGTCATGACCTTCGGGGACGGGGCCCATCGGTGCCCCGGCCAGCCCCTGGCGATCTTCGAGACCGACGAGTTGCTCACGCGTCTCCTAGCCCGCCGCCCCCGTCTTGCGCAGGAGCCGACGCTGACCTGGGACGACCTCATCGAGGGTTACGTACTCCGTGGCCTCCGACTGCTTGTATAAAGTTTGTCGAACCTCTAGGGTGACAGTGATGGCTGACAGCTACCAGTACCTGATCCTGATGGCCGCGTGCGTGGCGATCACCCTGCCGCTCGAGTTCGTGCTCCGCGCCCGGGTCTACCGGCGTCCCCTCCGGTTGCTGCTCGCGATGCTCCCCATGCTCGTGGTCTTCCTCGCCTGGGACGTGCTGGGCATCCTGCGCGACCACTGGACCTACAGCGAGCGCTTCACCACGGGGATCATGCTCGGAGTGCTTCCGCTCGAGGAGCTGCTGTTCTTCCTGGTCATCCCCATCTGCGGGCTGCTGACGTACGAGGGTGTCGGCTACGTCCTTGGCCGCCTCCGCGGGAGGAAAGACGATGCCTGAGTACACGGTCCTTACCGTCATCGGGATCCTCGCCGTCATCGCCCTGGAGGCCTTCTGGCTGCGCACCGGCCTGTTCCGCTCGCTGCAGTACTGGATCTCGCTCGCCATCATCTTCTTCTTCCAGGCCCTGGTCGACGGCTGGCTCACGAAGCTCTCAGACCCCATCGTGATCTACAACCCTGCTCACCATTCCGGCATCCGGTTCCCGTGGGACATCCCAGTTGAGGACTTCGGCTTCGGGTGGGCCATGCTCACCCTCACAATGCTCGTATGGGTGACGCTCGGTCGACGAAAGGGAGAGCCCGGATGAACATGGCGGAGGCCTTCGACCGCGGTGCCCGCCGCTATGACCTCATGGTGCGGCTCAACCCCGGCTACCACCGCGAACTGCGCCGCGCGGCCGAGGCCCTGACGTCGCGGCTCGACGGTGAACCCCAGGCCCTGTTGGATCTGGCCTGCGGCTCCGGCGCCTCCACGCAGGCGTTGGCAGAGGCGGCCCCCGAGGGGTCCTACATCCTCGGCCTCGACGCGTCGCCCGGCATGCTGGAGCGCGCCCGCGCCAAGCGCTGGCCCCCGCAGGTCCGGTTCGAACGGGCCACCATCGGCGAGCTGAACCTGGACAGGTGGGCCTGCGGAACCTTCGACGGCGCACTGGCCTGCTACCTGTTCCGCAACGTGCCCGAGGAGCAGCGCGACGGCGCGGTGGCCGAGGTGTTCGAACTGCTGCGCCCCGGAGCCTGGCTGTGCGTGCAGGAGTACTCGGTGGACGGCAACAACGCCTCGCGTCGGGTGTGGGACGCGGTGAGCCGCGGGGTGATCATCCCGCTGGGCTCCGTCATCGACGGCAACCCGACGCTGTACCGCTACCTGTGGCGCAGCGTGATCGACTTCGATTCGGTGGCCACGTTCGCCGACAGGCTGAGCGCTGCCGGGTTCGTCGATGTCGCCCACCGCACGGCCGCAGGGTGGCAGCGCGGAGTGCTCCACACCTTCATCGCCCGCAAACCGGAGGAAACCCCATGAGCCAACGCCCCGGCAGGGACAAGCGCGCCGTCCGCCATCCCGGGCAGGCCGGCGCCCGTCATCTCGACGGCGGCCGCCACGCGATCGTCGTGGGCGGCGGCATCGCGGGCCTCGCGGCCGCCACCGCGCTGGCTGAGCGAGGGGTGCGCGTCACGCTGTTCGAGGCCGGAGACAGGCTGGGCGGGCGCGTCGCCGCCTGGCCGCTGGAGGACGGCCGCACCATGAGCCGCGGCTTCCACGCGTTCTTCCGCCAGTACTACAACCTGCGCCGGCTGCTGCGCCGCGCAGATGTCGACCTGTCGTTCCTCGTCCCCATCGACGACTACCCCCTGCAGCGGCCGGACGGGCTGCGCGACTCGTTCACCGGCCTGGCGAAGACGCCGCCGTGGTCTGTGCTGCAGTTCGTCGCCCGCAGCCCCGCCTTCTCACTCAAGGGGCTGGCCAAGGTGCACATCCCGGCGGCCCTCGAGCTGCTCCAGGTGCAGTTCCCCGAAACCTATGAGCGCTACGACGGCGAATCCGCCGCGGCCTTCCTGGACCGGCTCCGGTTCCCCGACGGGGCCCGCGACCTGGCGCTCGAGGTGTTCGCGCGCTCCTTCTTCGCGGACCCCCGCGAGTTCGGCGCCGGGGAACTGGTGGCGATGTTCCACACCTACTTCCTGGGCTCCGCCGAGGGCCTGCTCTTCGACGTGCCGGACGACGATTACGACACCGCCCTGTGGGCCCCGCTGGCCCGTGTGCTCGGCGGCCTTGGCGTCGACGTCCGGTTCGGCGCCGCCGTCGATTCCATCGAGCTGGGCGACAACGGCGCGGCCGTGACCGTCGGGTCTGAGCGCATCGAGGGCGACGCCGTCGTGATCGCCGCTGACCCACGGGCCGCCCGCGCGCTGGCCGCGACCGTCGACGGCGAGGGGCTCGCCGGCTGGCGCGACTCCGTGGCCGCCACGTACAACGCGCCGCCTTTCGCCGTCGTCCGCCTGTGGCTCGACACGCCCGTGCTGGCCACCCGACCCGCGTTCCTCGGCACGTCGGGCTACGGCCCGCTCGACAACGTCTCGGTGCTGGAACGCTTCGAGGACGGTGCCGCGAAGTGGGCCCAGAGCAACGGCGGTTCCGTCGTCGAGTTGCACGCCTACGCCTGCGACCCGGCCGTCATGGAGGACCGGGCCGCTGCCGACGACGTGGTGCAGCGGCTGGAGGCGGAACTGCACAGGGTGTTCCCCGAAACGGCGACGGCCGGGGTGGTGGCCCGTGAGGTGCTCATCCGCGACGACTGCACGCTGATCGGCCCCTCGGGCTGGAGCGAGCGCCCAGGCGTCACGACGCCGGACTCCCGGCTCGTGTTGGCGGGCGACTGGCTCCGCTGCGACTACCCGGTGGCCCTCATGGAGCGGGCCGCGACGACGGGCTTCCTGGCTGCCAACGAGCTGTTGGCCGGCTGGGGTGCAGCCGGCCACGACGTGTGGACCGTGCCGATGCGCGGGCTCCTCGGCGCCCGCCGCTGACTAGGCCAGCGTCGGTTGGGGGAGGCCGACGGTGAGCGTGCGCGCCACCACGCCGAGCTTCTCGCCCACTGGCACCCGGACCCGACCTGAGAAGACGTCGTAGCCGCGGGCTTCAATGCGGTCCAGGATGCGGCTGTACAGCACCAGGGCTGTGCCGACGCAGCGGCGCGACGCCGGCGGCAGCATGGGCAGCCCGGTCATCGCTTCTGCGTAGAGGGCGCGGTTGCGCTCGAACTGCTCGGCCATCATGGCCCGCCACTGCGGAGTGACCCGGCGCAGCCAGGGATCTGCGCCGTGCTTCGCCAGGTCTGCCTGGGGCAGGTAGACGCGGCCGCGGTCGAGGTCCTCCTCGATGTCGCGGAGGAAGTTCGTCAGCTGGAAAGCGTGACCCAACGCGCGCGCCGGCTCCCTCGCCTCGACGGTGTACGGCTCGAGCACCGGCAGCATCATCTCGCCGATCACGGCCGCCGAGCCCTCCATGTAGCCGTCGCGGAGGCGCTCCCAGGTGGGCCACGTCTCCGTGTGCAGGTCCAGGGCCATGGCGTCGAAGAAGCGCTCGAAGCATTCGGGGTCCGTGCCCCGGCGGCGGATGCTGTCCGCGATCGCGGCCATCACCGGATCCGACGACTTCCCGGAGGCCAGTGCCGTGAAGAACACCTGCCGGAACGCGTCGAGCCGCTCGGGAGGCGTGCCGTCCTGCGGTACCGCCAGGTCCACCCTCTCCGGCTCGTCGACGATGTCATCGGCCAACCGGCACAGCGCGTAGACGGAGTACACATCGCGGCGCTGCGACGGAGGCAGGAGCAGCGCTCCCCAGTAGTAGGTGGTGCCGTACTGACGGGTCAGTTCACCACATCGCCGGTAGCCGGCCTCGAGCATCTGGTCCATCAGAGTTCCTCCACACGTCGGGCGGCGAGTTTGCCGGAGATGAGCACCATCGGGATGCCCACGCCGGGGGTGGTGCCGGAGCCCGCGAAGATGAGCCCCCGTGCACGTTTGTCCACGTTGCGCGGGCGGAACGGACCGGTCTGGGAGAAGACGTGCGACAGCGCGAACGGAGTGCCCGCCGCCATCCCCTGGGCCGCCCAGTCCGCAGGGGTCACCAACTCCTCGGTGACGATGTCGACGGGGCAGCCGGCGCCTTCTAGGAAACGCAGCATGCGTTCCCGCAGGCGGGGGCCTTCGAGCGCCCAGTCCAGATTGCCCACCTGCAGGTTCGGCACCGGCTCCAGCACGTAGAGCGTGTGGTGACCTGCGGGCGCGGCGTCTGGGGCGTGCACGGTCGGGACCGCCACGTAGCGCGAGGGGTCCGCCATGGGCACGCCTCGCTTGAGGAGGTCTGTGAAGGCCTCGTCCCACGCGCGTCCGAAGTGGATGTTGTGGTGGCCCGCCTGCGGAGGGAGGTCGCCCTTCACGCCCAGGTGCCACACCAGAGCCGACGGCGAGAACTTGCCCCGCCGCGCGACCCTCGGGGCCTGGAGGTCGGGCAGCAGCCGCTCGTAGGCGACGGGGAGGTCTGCCGTCACGACGACGGCTTCCGCGGGCACCACTTCGTGGTCAGCCAGCCGGACCCCGGTCACGGCACCGTCGGCTCCGCGCAGCACCCGTTCGACGGTGGCGTTGTAGCGCACCTCGACCCCGGCGTCGACAGCGGCCGCGGCCATGGCGCGCGGGACGGCGTGCATCCCGCCCTCCGGGAACCACACCCCCTCGATGGAATCCATGTACGTGATCACCGCGTACAGCGCCAAGGCCTGGGCCGGCGCGAGGCCGGCGTACATCGCCTGGAAGCTGAACACGCGGTGGAGGCGCTCGTCGTCGAAGCGACGGGAGACGGCCGGGCCGAGGCGACCGAACGCCCCGAGCCGCAGCAACTCCAGCGCCGCGGCGGGGGAGCGAAGGAGGCTCAGCGGGGAGGAGAAGTTGGTGTCGATGAAGTTGGGCACCTCCACGTCGTTGAGCCGCTTCAGCCAGGCGACGAACCGGTCGAACGCCGCGGCGTCCTTCGGGCCGCACTGGGCGAGGATCTCCTCGCGCATCAGTTCATGGCCGGGGCGCACCAGCAGCTGCGAGCCGTCGGCGAAGAAGGCGTGGTACGCGGGGTCGAGCAGCGCCATCTTCACATAGTCGCGGCTGCTGCGCCCGACGGCGGCGAAGGCCTCCTCGAGCAGGCTGAGCATGGTGAACACCACCGGCCCGGTGTCGAACCGGAAGCCGTCACGCTCCAGGATCCCGTTGCGCCCACCGGGGACCGCGTCGCGTTCCAGGAGGGTGACGCGGTGGCCGGCGCCGGCCAGATGGAGGGCTGCGGACAGGCCGGAGAGGCCTGCGCCGACGATCACTACGTTCTTGCTCATGCGTCCCGCCAAGCGACGGCGCGGGCCGCGTCGTGCAGTCCCTCGACGCCGGCGGGGGCCAGACCCACGTCGTCGAGGTGGGCGAGGGCGGCGGCCAGGTCGTCGGCGATCAGCTTCTCCAGCTCGACGTCGACGCCGGCCTCGCGCATGGCCTGTGCGAGCTTCGGGGCGTCGCTGCGGGCGAACCCGTCGGTGCCGAGCGCTTCGAGAGTGTCGCGGCTGGGGCCGGTGAGCCGTTCCCGCGCGATGGAGAGCAGCACGGTGGCCTTCGCGTCGACGAGGTCGTCTCCGGCCGGCTTCCCGGTGATGCGCGGGTCTCCCCACACGCCCAGGTAGTCGTCGCGGAGGGCGAAGGCGCGGCCGAGGAGTTCGCCGCAGGCCAGCAGTGCCTGCTCGGCCTCGGCGGAGGCGCCGGCGGCGATCGCGCCGAACTGGAGCGGCCGCATCACCGTGTAGCGCCCCGACTTCAGGCGGGCGACGGATTCGGCGTGGTGGCGGTCCCAGCGTCCGGCGACGGCGCCGGTGAGGTCCGCGCGCTGCCCGGCGATGAGTTCCACGGAGAGCCGGTACCACGTCTCGCGCAGGCGGCGGGGGAGCCCGTCGACCAGCCTGTCGGCGACGGTGTGGGCGAGGTCGCCCAACAGGACGGCCAGGCTCTCGCCGAAGCGTCGTGCCTCACCGACGGCGGAGCTGTTGCGGTGCCAGTCGGCGGCCTCCACGTGGGCCGAAGGGTGGCCGCGTCGGGAATCGGACTCGTCCATCACGTCGTCGTGGATGAGCGCGAACAGATGGAGGAGTTCGAGGGCGGCGGTGATCCGCAGGAGGCGGAGGTAGGACTCGCTTCCGTGGGCGCCGCCGCCGGCGATGAAACCCCAGTACGCCAGCCGCACGCGGATGCGCTTGCCGCCGGAGCTGAGCCGGGCAAGCCACTGGGGGAGGTCGTCGGCCAGGATGTCGACGCCGAGGTCGCCGATGAGGGCGCCCCATTCGGTGCCGAGTGCGTTGAGTTCGGCGGCGATGAGTTGGTCAACCTCGGCCACCGCTGCGTCGGGGTCGGCGGTGGAGCGGTGCTGCAGGTCGTGGGCACCGGGGAAGAGGGTGTTGATCTCCGGAACCTGGAGAGCGGCCCACGGGCTGTAGACGTGGGGGGTCGCCTCGATCGCGCGGTGCAGGTCTGCCCAGTCGATCCAGGCCCACTCGGCCACTTCCTCGGGGTTCGCCACGGGGTCCTCGTCGCCGACGAAGGCGGCGAAGACGGGGCAGATCTCGTTCTCGACGATGCCCGATGCGTCCGTGGCCTGGTAGCGGAACTGCGGCAGCAGCGATACGAGGGGACCGACGTGCAGCCCGATCTCCTCGCGGATCCGGCGGCGGGCGGCGTCCTCGATCTGCTCGCCGGGCCGGGGGTGACCGCAGGCCGAGTTGGTCCACACGCCTGGCCAGGTCTTCTTCGACAGCGCACGGCGGGTCACGAGCACCTGCCCAGCGGCGTTGAAGAGGTATGTGGAGAAGGCCAGGTGTAGCGGAGTGGAGTCGGTGTGGATGGCGAGGCGGTCTGCGCTGCCGACGGGGCGGCCCGCCTCGTCGAGGAGGATGACCTCGTCCGGGGTGGAGGGGCTCGACGTGCTCTGAACCGAAGTGTGAATTGACATCGCGACCTGTCTAACGTTTGTCTAAGGTTGATGAGACTCTAACGGGAAAGTGAGATGCAGGCAAGGCCGGTGTTCAATGTTTGTCCAAGGCTTGCTAGCGTTATGGTCACAAGCGTTCCTCCTCAGTCTGGAGCAGAGGTGTACACAATCAAACAGGTTTCGGGGCTCACTGGTGTCTCGGAAGCGGTATTGCGTGCCTGGGAATCCCGGTACGGCATCGTGGAGCCCTCGAGATCCGAGGGCCGCTACCGCCTGTACAGCGACGAACAAGTAGCTGTGCTGCGGGAGATGGCGGCCTTGGTTGGGGCCGGGGTGCCCGCTTCGCGCGCTGCCGCGACCCTGCTGGCCGAGGTGCGGGATCCGGGTGCCGCGGTCAGCGCCTTCCCTGGGTGGCGGGGCATGGTGGAGGCCGCGGCACGCCTCGACGTCGTAGCGCTGGATGCTGCCATCGCCGCTGCGGCCCCCGTCGAGGGCTTTGAGGCGTTCGCCGACGTGTGGCTGCCGGATGGCCTCCGGGAGTTGGGCGAGGCCTGGGCGAGCGGCGAACTGGGTGTCGCGGCGGAGCACTTCGCCAGCGCCGCGCTCATGCGGACCATCGCCGGCGCCTTCGAGGCGGCAGGCCCGCCGACCACCCCGGGCAAGGTCCTGGTGGGCCTGCCGCCCGGGGCGCGTCATGAGTTGATGCTGTTCGCCTTCGCAGCCTGCCTGCGGCGTCTCGGTGCCGATGTCGTCTACCTGGGTGCGGACGTCCCCGCGGCCGAGTGGGAGAGGGCGGCCCGCGAGCACCGCGCCCGGGCGGCCGTCGTGGGCGTCACGTCAGTGCAGAAGCCTTCTGATGGTGCGCAGGAGGTGGTGAGTCGCCTGGCAGGCATCGCGCCACCGGTGAGCGTCTGGGCCGGCGGCTCGCGACGCGCGGAAGTGGAGGGGGCCGAGTCGCTGCCCGACGCCCCCTCCGAAGCGGCGAAGGTATTGCACCGGGCGTTGGTGGCCGGCCGAACGTAGCAACCTTAGACAAACATTGAACAAGACCCTCCGGTTGGGCTACTGTGGTGACATCTACCCCACAGAACGAGGACACATCATGAACCGCGACCTTCTCCGCCAACTCTGGGTCACCGTCTCCGCCGTGCTCTGCGTGTACGGCACGCTGCTCGGTTTCGGCGTCGTCGGCACCCCCGTCGAGCAGTCATCGGGTGGTGCGCTGTCTGCCGACGCGACGCTGCTCGCGCCCGGCGGCCCCGCCTTCTCCATCTGGTCGGTGATCTACATCGGCCTGTTCGCGTATGCCATCTGGCAGTGGCTGCCGGCCAACAAGACGTCGGAGCGGGCCCGCGCCACCGGCTTGCTCGCCGGGGCCTCGATGCTGCTCAACGCTGCGTGGATCCTCGTGACGCAGGTCGGCTGGATCTGGGTGAGCGTGCTGGTGATCGCCGTCCTGGCTCTCGTGCTGGGCTTCATCGTGCGTAGCCTCACGGCCATTCCGGGTGCCAGCACGGCTGAGCGGATCGTCGTCGACGGCACCTTCGGCCTCTACCTGGGCTGGGTCACCGTCGCGACCTGCGCCAATGTCGCCGCCGCCGGCGATGCCTCAGGCTGGTCCGTGGGCGCGCTGGCAGACCAGGTGATCGCCGTCGTCGTGCTCGCCGCTGCCGCCGGTCTGGGCGCGCTGTTCGCGTGGCAGTTCGGCGGTCGGCTCGCAGTGGCCGCGGCCGCGGGCTGGGGTCTGACGTGGATCGCCATCGCGCGCCTCGGTGATGCGCCTGAGTCGACGCTGGTGGGCATCTCCGCCGTCGTCGCTGCGCTGATCGTCGTCGCGGCAGCCTTCCTGCTGCGTCGCCGGCCCGTGCTCAGGACGTCGGCAGCTTAGTCGCGCGACTGGGGCAGCCTCGTCCTGCCCACACGCTTCGGGTTCGACGGCGGGGGCACCACGGGGCCGATGTCGCCGTCGTAGGCCTCGTCGAGGTCGACGATGACGGGGGCGTGGTCGCTGGGCGCCTTGCCCTTCCGGGCGGCGCGGTCCACCCAGGCGGCCGCGACCCTGTCCGCCACCGGTTGCGACGCGAGCACCAGGTCGATGCGCATTCCCAGGTCCTGGTGGAACATCCCGGCGCGGTAGTCCCAGTAGCTGAAGAGTCGCTCGTGCTCGGGCCAACGGGCCCGCACGACGTCCACCAGCCCGAACGCGTCGATCCGCCCACGTTCAGCTGCGGTCACGTGGGTGTGTCCGACGTAGGCCGACGGGTCGAACACGTCCGCGTCGCTGGGTGCCACGTTCATGTCGCCGCACAGCGCGACCTCGGCAGGCCCGGCGGCGACGGCGGCGGCCAGCGCGTCGAGCCACTCGAGCTTGTAGGCGTAGTGGTCTGAGCCCACGGTGCGGCCGTTGGGCACGTACAGGCTGTGGATGCGGATGCCGGCGCAGGTTGCGCTGATGGCCCGGCCCTCCGTCGCGCCGAGATAGTCGGGCTGGCCGTGGAAGTTCCGCTCCACGTCCTCCATGCCCACCCGGGACAACACCGCGACGCCGTTGAACCCGCCCAGCCCGTGGTGGGCCGCCTCGTACCCCAGTTCGGCCAGGGGAGCGGCGAAGAGATCGGTGAAGGCGTCGTCGGTCAGTTTGGTCTCCTGCAGGCAGACGACATCAGGCCGGCGGGCCTCCAGCCAGGGCAGCAGCCGCGGCATCCGTTGCTTGGCGGAGTTGACGTTCCAGGTGGCGATCCTCACCCCTCGAGGCTACCGCCGTCGTGCGTCAGGGGGTGGTGAGTGCGGTGCGAAGGCGCTCCGCGTACCGGGCGGCCTCGCCGTCGGCGTATTTCGTGCGGGGCCAGAAGAAGCCCCGGAGTCCGTCGCCCTTGGTGCGGGGCACCACATGCACGTGCAGGTGGGGCACCGACTGGCTGACGACGGTGTTGATCGCGGTGAAACTGCCTTGCGCGCCGAGGGCCTCGACCACCGCTCGTGCCACGCGCTGCACGGCGGCGAAGAGGGGAGCGATCTCCTCCCCGGGCAGCTCCAGAAGCGTTTCGACGTGCGTGACGGGGCACACGAGAACATGGCCCTTGAACACCGGCCTGTGGTCGAGGAAGGCGATGATGCCCTCGTCGCGGTAGACCACCTCCGCCTCGACCTGCCCAGCCGCGAGGCCGCACACGATGTCGACGCCCGGGGAGGCGACCATGTCAGATGGTGACGGCGCGCCGCGGGAGGGCGGGGAGGGCCGCCGTGGCGTCGGGGTCGAACTCTTCTTCGCTGGCCACCGGCACCGTCTCCGGCTCGAGCAGTTTCGCCACCAGGGCAGCGGTGGGCCGCTCCTCGGGCTCCTTCGCCATGCAGGCGGTGATGAGCGACTCGAGATCAGGCGGCGTGCCCTCGGGCAGCGGCGGCGGCGGATCCTGCACGTGGGCCAGCGCGGTGGCGATGGGGCTCGTGCGGTCGAAGGGCTTCTTGCCGGTGAGCATCTCGTGGGCGAGCACGCCCAGCCCGTAGATGTCCGACGCGGGGCCAACCTGCTGGCCGAGCGCCTGCTCCGGGCTCAGGTAGTGGGCGGTGCCGAGGACCTGCCCGGTGAGGGTGCGCGAATCGCGGTCGATCGAACGGGCGATGCCGAAGTCGGTGAGCTTGGCCCCGGTTTCCGGGACCAGCACGTTGGCCGGCTTGATGTCGCGGTGGATGACGCCGGCCTCGTGGGCCACGGTCAACGCCGAGGCCAGCTCGAAGAGGATGGTTCGGGTGATCTCCGGGGACAGCGGACCGTCGGAGAGCATGCGGTACAGGGTGGGTCCGTCGACGAACTCCATCACCAGGCAAGACAGTCCGTCTTCCTCGAGGTAGTCGTGGATGGTCACGATGTTGGGGTGGGTGAGCTGCGCGGCGAAGCGCGCCTCGTCGCGGAAACGTTCCACGAGCGCAAGCTCTTCCTGGGTGTGGGGGTGCATGATCTTCAGTGCCAACCGGCGTTCAAGAACGTCGTCGAAAGCTTCCCAGACCTGCCCCATGCCGCCTGACGCGACGTGGCCGATCAATCGATAGCGCTCCGAGAGCACCAGTCCCGGCCGTAGTCGTTGCACGACACCTCCCCGACCCACCCTCGTGGCGAGGTATCGGATCTTCCTGAGTATAACCCGGAGGGGTGTTTTCACTTGCATTCTGTCAGCGAGTCCCGGTTCTCTTCTCGCTAGTCAGCCGCTGTTGCGCCGGACAACAAGTCCTGAAATTCGGAGGGGGATTTCTGCCACATCGGACCATATGTTGGCGATGTGGCAGGAATCTCCCCGTGTGTTCCGGACTGCCGAGTCAGGCGCTCTTGTCGGTCTTGCCGATCTTCACGCGCCACACCTCGGGGCCGTTCTCCTGGTAGTCCCAGGTGTACTCGCCCGGGTGCTCAGCGGCGAACTGGTAGGAGAGCGGCTTGGGGTCGTGGTCGTTCACGAGGATGAAGGCCTCGCCGGGAGGCAGTGCGGACCAGGTGCCGAAGATGGTCGAGTGGCGCTGGGCGGGGGCGAGTTCGCGGACGTCCAGATCGGGTGTTTGCGTCATGTCCCGAGATTAGTACAGGTTGCTGGTAACAATGCAGGGGGGTCCGCGGTTTCGAGCAGAGGAACGGCCGGCCAGCCATCTCGGGGGTGATGGTCGGCTGGCCGTTCGGGGTTCATCGGCTCTGGTTGGCGATCCACTCGAAGATGGTTTCGCCCTCATCGTCGACCACGAGATTGTTGTACACGTAGTTCCACGAGTCGTGAGCGCCGAAGTAGTGCTCACCGTCATACACGGGGCCCACCGGGTAGCGGGCCATCTGGGCGTCCACGCCGGCGGCCAGCAGGTTCGCGAGCGTCGCGGGCTGGGAGGCGGCGGCCCAGTCGGACGTGTTGCCCACCAGGTAGACGGGGAAACCCTTGGCCGCGACGATCGCGGCCTGCTCGGCATTGAGGTTGCCGCCGGAGGTGAGGATGGCGGCGGCGAAGTCGAGTTTGTTCTCGGTCTGCGACGTGATGAGCGGTGTCGTCATGGCGGTGCCCATGGACAGGCCGCCCACGTAGACCCGGTCGGGATCGACGTTGTTGTCGGCGATGATCGTGGCGATCAGGGCCTCCATGTCGGCCAGCCTGTGCGCGCCCCAGCCCGTCGTGGTGGACTGCGGAGCCAACACGTAGGCCCCGTCGAGAGCGTCCTGGAACTCGGTGTCGGCGAAGGCGAGCGCCCGGTTGCCGATCAGGTTGGCGCCAGGGTTGGTGCCGTGGAAGCGCTCACCGGTGCCGTGGAACCAGACGAACAGCGGGCGCAGGTTCTCCTCGCTCGCGTTGGCCGGGGTGTACAGCGAGTAGGTGCCGCCGCCCGGCGCATCCGCGACCTCGAACCGGTCGAAGATGGGATCGTGACGGGTGTCGCCCTGCACGTAATCATTCTCGTGAAGACCAGCGATGGCCTTCTGCTGTGTGATGTCCAACTCGATGCTGGCGAAAGCGATCAGCCCGTTGATGGTGTACCAGGCCGCCCGCGTGGCCGGCACGTCGTAGCGGTTGGCGCTGCTGGCGCCGTTGGGTTCGGTGCGGGTGTTCCACTCGATCTCCAGCTTCACGTACTGGCCCTGCTCGGCGGGGTTGCCGTCAGCGTCCACGACGTAGGCGTCGAGGATGTTCCACTGGGCCCAGCCGTCGCCGAGGGCGTAGCTCTCCTTCTCCGGATCCCAGCCGAAGTTGCCGAAGCTGCCCTGGACGCTGCCGTCGGCCTCGGTGATCCTGGCCTTGGCTGAGAACGTGTCCTTGTCGATCGCATCGGCGCTGACGGTTGCGCCGAGGTCGATGATGGCGCCCGAGTAGTAGTAGCCCGGGTTGCTCGAAGTGCGGAGCGCCTCGTAGCCGATCGGTCCGCTGTACAGCGGCGGAACGACAACAGTGGCGGTCATGGTCTTCCCGTTGACCTTCGTGATCGTGAACACGACGCTCTGTTCCTGGGTGGTCTGCTGGATCCGCACGTCGAGCGCGCCTTCGCGTTGCTGGTTGCTGTCGACGGCGTACGGGGCGACCACGACGTCGCCGCCGTTGCCGGCCCAGGTGAGCTCTGCCGAGTTGTTGGCGTTGCCGTGCCAGCCGACGGTGATCTCGCCGGAGTACCAGCCATCGACGGACGCGAACTCGCCGGCTTGGAGTGTGTGGACGTTGTTGCTGGTGGGGATGTCGAGCGCCCGCGCGGGGGCGATGAATGTGAAGGCCATCAGGAGCGAGATGGCGACTGTGAGGAATCTCTTCATTGTGATCTCTCTGTGTGTGGTTCGTTACCGGTCGTTTTCCCCCGAATACGCACTTCGCCGAGGCCTCGCCGCCTCCTCGCGGCGCCGTCGGCGGTGATCAGCCACGGCAGTGACCGGTCACGGATCGATGCTAACCAACCCAGGGGTCATTAGTAGTGGTGCGCAACAAAAGAGTCCATGAGTATTTGAGCGGATAGCCGCAAGACTGGGCTAGGACTGGGCGTGGGTCCGGGAGCGGTGCTCGGGAGGGTCGGGAGGCAGTCGCTGTCGAGTGGGCAGGGGTCCCTGGGAACCACAAAGCCCCGACCGAAGTCGGGGCCTTTGGCTTGGTACACCACCAGGGACTCGAACCCTGAACCCGCTGATTAAGAGTCAGCTGCTCTGCCAGTTGAGCTAGTGGTGCGCGCGAGGAATAACTCTAGACCCTCGCCGTTCGGCTTGTCCAATCGGACCCTCGTGTTGCACGAAACCCCTTGTCAGAAGCCTATTCGATGATGTTCGGCAGTGCGCGGTCCAGCGCCTCGTCGATCTCCCGCGGCGAGTCCGGCCGCACCACCCGGGCGACCTCCTGCCCGTCGCGCAACAGGATCATCGTGGGCCACAACTTCACCTTGAACGACCGGCCCAACGGGAGGCCCTTTCCATCGGCGACCTTGATACGCTCGACGTCCGGCCTGTTGCCCAAGGCCTCGTCGAGGGCCGGGGCGGACCGGGCGCAGAACCCGCACCAGTTCTGGCCGAACTCCAACGCGACGAGGCCGCGCGTGGCATCGATCTCGTCCCGTGTGGGCTGTTCATCCTGGTAGCCGAGCGTCATGTCCCCAGGCTAGGCGACCTCCCCGGGCAGAGGCCGGAGATCGGCCACATTGCCCCACCATCCGGCGCAGGATGGTGCCCATGGAGACAACTGACTTCGACCTCATCGTCATCGGCGCCGGCTCGACGGGCGAGAACGTCGCGGACCGCGCCGTCGCGGGCGGTCTCAGCGTCGCCGTGGTGGAGAGTGACCTCGTCGGCGGGGACTGCTCCTACTGGGCCTGCATGCCCTCCAAGGCCCTCATCCGGCCCGGTGAGGCGCTCCGGGCAGTGAGGGCGGTCGCAGGTGCGTCGACGGCGGTGACAGGCTCCCTCGACGTGGGGGCCGTGCTGGAGCGGAGGGATTCATTCACCTCGCACTGGGACGACACCGGCCAGGTGGAGTGGGTCCAAGGCATCGGCGCGACGCTGGTGCGCGGCGCGGGGCGTCTGACCGGCGAGCGCGAGGTTACCGTCGACACCGACGAGGGGCGCCGCGTACTGCGCGCCCGGCACGCCGTCGCGGTTTGCACGGGCACAGAGCCCCTGGTCCCCGACATCCCGGGGCTGCGTGACGCGCGGCCGTGGACGAGCAAGGACGCCACCAGCGCCGAGCGGGTGCCCGAGAGCCTGGTGGTCATCGGCGGCGGGGTGGTGGCCTGCGAGTTGGCTTCGGCCTTCGCCGACCTCGGTGCCGACGTCAGCCTCATCGCCAGAAGCGGGCTGCTCGGCTCCATGGAGCCGTTCGCGGGAGAGGCGGTGGAGGGCCGGCTGCGGGAGCGTGGGGTTCAGGTCCTGACCGACGCACGGGTCAGCAGCGTGACCAGGTCGGGCGGCGAGGTGACCGTCGCGACCGGCCACCACGGCCGCATCGTCGCCGCCGAAGTGCTGGTGGCGACGGGCAGGCGGCCCCGCACCGGCGACCTCGGGCTGGAGGCGGTGGGCCTCGAGCCGGGCGAGTACCTCGCCGTCGACGACACCATGCGCGTCGGGGGACACGGGTGGCTGTACGCGGTCGGCGACGTCAACGGGCGCGTCCTGCTGACCCACCAGGGCAAGTACCAGGCCCGGGCCGCCGGTGACGTCATCGCCGCCCGCGCGGCCGGCCACCCCGTCGACGACGACGACTGGGGCAGGCACGTCGCCACCGCCGACCACCGGGCGGTGCCCCAGGTGGTGTTCAGCGACCCGCAGGTCGCCTCCGTCGGTCTCACAGCAGCCGAGGCGCGGGATGCGGGGATCAGGGTGCGCGCCGTCGAGTACGCGCTGGGCGACGTCGCCGGGGCGAGCCTGCACGCCGACGGCTACGACGGCCGGGCCTGCCTGGTCATCGACGAGGATCGCTCCACCGTGGTGGGCGCGACATTCGTCGGCGCAGACGTGGCCGAGTTGTTGCACGCGGCGACGATCGCCGTCGTGGGGGAGGTGCCGCTGCGGCGACTGTGGCACGCCGTGCCGGCCTATCCGACGATCAGCGAGGTGTGGCTGCGTCTGCTGGAGGCGGCTGGCGCCGACTTCAGGAATCCGCCGGCACATCCTTGAACAGCAGCCAGGCGTAGCCGTAGGGCGGCAGCTCGATCCGGTACTGGTCGCCGATCACCTGCGGAGCTTCCGGCACGGTGCCCGACAGGACTGCGGGGGTGCGGCCGTCCAGGCCCGGCAGTTCCACCTCCACCATCTGCGGCCACGCGGTGAGGTTGTTGACACACAGCACCAGATTGGTGCCCTGCCGGCGCTCGAACGAGAACACCTCTTCAGGCCCGTCAAGCTCACGGAAGCTGCCGACGCCGAACAGTTCGTACTTGCGACGCTGGGCCAAGGTGTGGCGCAGCCAGTTCAACAGCGACTGGGGGTTGGCCTGCTGATCGGCGACATTGACCTGCTCCGGCCCGTACGGGGGAGTGGCGGGGATGGGCTTGTCGAAGAGGTACGGGTTGGCGTCGGAGAACCCGGCGCCCGGCATCTCGCGGGTCCACTGCATGGGGGTGCGCACGGCGTCGCGGTCCGGCAGCCAGATGTGGTCGCCCATGCCGATCTCGTCGCCGTAGTACAACACCGGCGACCCCGGCAGCCCCAGTAACAGCGCATGCATCAACCGGATCTGGCGCTCGTCGTTGTCCAGCAGCGGCGCGAGCCGACGGCGGATGCCCAGGTTGAGCCGCATCCGCGGCACCGGGGCGTACTCGTTCCACAGGTATTTGCGGTCCTCCTCGGTGACCATCTCGAGCGTCATTTCGTCGTGGTTGCGCAGGAACGTGGCCCACTGGCAACCCTCCGGCAAGGCGGGGGTGTCGGACAGGATCTCGGCGATCGGCAACCGCGAACCCTGCTTCAGGGCCTTGAACAGCCTGGGCATGAGCGGAAAGTGGAAGGCCATGTGGAACTCGTCGCCTTCGCCGAAGTACTCGACGGTGTCGTGGGGCCACTGGTTCGCCTCGGCGAGCAGCATCCGGCCGGGGTACTCCTCGTCAACCATCGCGCGGATCCTGCGCAGGATCTCGTGCGTTCCTGGCAGATTCTCGCAGTTGGTACCCTCCTCCTCGACGAGGTAGGGGACGGCGTCGAGGCGGAAGCCGTCGACACCGAGGTCCAGCCAGTGGCGCAGCGCGTCGAGGATCTCCTCGAGCACCTTCGGGTTGTCGTAGTTGAGGTCCGGCTGGTGCCGGTAGAACCGGTGCCAGTAGAACTGCTTGCGCACCGGGTCGAACTCCCAGTTGGACTTCTCGCTGTCCAGGAAGATGATCCGGGCGTCGGGATAGCCGCGGTCGTCGTCGCGCCAGACGTAGTAGTCGCCGTAGGGCCCGTCGGGGTTCTTCCGCGACTCCTGGAACCACGGGTGGTCTGACGACGTGTGGTTGAGGACGAAGTCGCTGACCACGCGGATGCCCCGGGCATGCGCCTCGGCCAGCAGGTTCTTCATGCCCTCCTTGGTGCCCATCTCCACCTGCACCGAGGTGAAGAAGTGCACGTCGTAGCCGCCGTCGCGCTGCGGGGAGGGGAAGAAGGGCGGGATCCAGATGCAGTCGACGCCGAGCCACTGGAGGTAGTCGAGCTTGCTGATGAGGCCGTTGAGGTCGCCTGCGCCGGTGCCGGTGCTGTCGGAGAACGAGCGCACCCACACTTCGTAGAAGACGGCGTTCATGTACCAGCAGGGGTCGTCGTTGAGGGACTGGGCGGGCGGCGGGCCGTCAGGCTTCGGCACAGCGGGGCCGGCGGCCGTCCACGTGGTGGTCGCGGGCGAGGGGTTGCCCACCGTCGGCTGGGGGATGATCCCCGGAGCGTCAGTCATGGTTTCATCCTTGCCCATCACTCCAACAACGCAAGGAGGGCCTTCTCCAGGCCCGTCTGGCGCGCGTTGGCCGAGCTGTACTTCTTCCGGGCGGCCTCGGCGATGGTGTCGCCGGATTCGTAGGCGTCGAGCACCCGCGGGTCGATGTACGACGAGCGCGCCACCGTCGGCGTGTTGCCCAGGTAGCTGGCCACTTCCTGAACCGCCTGCCTGATCGCGCGTTGACGCGACGCCTTCGAAGTGCCGGGCTCCTCGGTCAGCGCCAGCGACTCCGCGGCGATCACCGTGGCGTGCCAGGTGCGGAAGTCCTTCGCGGTGAGCGCGCCCCCGAAGAGGTCGGAGAGGTACCCGTTGACATCGGCGCTGCTGAGGTCGCGCCACCGGCCGTCCTGCCGGTACGCCAGCAGCCGCTTGGAGTCGTCGGTGCGCTTGCGCAGCTTCTCCAGCACCGTGATGGCCGGCTGGTCGTCGACGGCGATGGTGTGCGCGATCCCGGACTTCCCCGTGAACGAGAACACCAGGTCGTCGCCCCGTCGGCGGACGTGCTGCTTCTCCAAGGTGGTGAGCCCGAACGAGCCGTGGGCGTCGGTGTAGGCGTCGTTGCCGATGCGGAAGTACCCGATGTCGAGCAGCCGCACGGCCGTGGCGCAGACGCACTCCAGCGACGAGTCCTCGAGAGTCAGGTCCGCCGAGATCCGACGGCGGGCCGAGGGCAGCATCTCGGCCGCGGCGGTGATGCGCTCGAACTTGGAGCGGTCGCGCTTCAACCGCCAGTCCGGGTGGTAGAGGTACTGGCGGCGGCCCGCGTCGTCGGTGCCCAGGGCCTGCAGGTGGCCGTTGGGGTGGGGACAGATCCACACGTCGGTCCAGGCGGGCGGGATGGCCAGCGCCTTGACGCGCTCCACCTCGTCCTTGGGCAGCGGGTTGCCGTCTGCGTCTGTGTAGCTGAAGCCACTGCCGCGCTTGCGGCGCGTGAAGCCCATCATGCGGGGGCTGACCCGACGGAGCCTGACCATGAGGACCTCAGGACCCAGCGAGGAGGTCGAGGCTCTCGCGCTGGGTGAGCACCGGCTGGCGCATCTCCTCGCGGAGGAAGTCGAGTAGGGCTTCGGCGAGCGGACGATGGTCCGACGCGATGGCGTCACCGGCGACGTAGGCGCGGAAGTTGTGCGCGAAGGCGCCGATGGCGGTCTGGGCCACGCAGCTGTGGGTGGACACCCCGCAGATCAGCAGGCGGTCGATGCCGAGGAAGTCGAGTTGTTCCTTCAGGTTGGTGCCGAAGAAGGCGTTGTCGCGGGTCTTGACGATCTCGACGCAGTCGGTGGTGTCGAGGCCGTCCAGGAATTCCGCCTGTTCGCTGCCGGGAAAGGCGAAGCCCTGGTCGTCCTCCAGCATGTTGAGGGTCCAGGTGGACTTGTCGGGCTCGTGCTGGGTCCGCACCAGGATCACCGGGCGGCCGTTGGCGCGGGCCGAGGCGATCAGCTCGTTGGTGGGCGGCAGGAGGAGTTCCTCCTTGCCGGCGAGGCCGGGCAGTTCGAAGTAGGACTTCTGGAGGTCGATGACCACCAGCGCCAGTCCGGCGTCGCCGCTCATCCCCGCCACCAGGTGTCGAAGATCGTCACCGGCACCGTCCGCTTGTGCCGGCTGCGCAGCCAGGTCTGCTCGATCCGCTCCGCGGAGGCCGCAGGGACCTCGCGGCCCTCGAGGTAGTCGTCGATGTCGTCGTAGGGGACGCCGAGCTCCACCTCGTCCGGCTGGCCCACCTTGTCGTCGAGGAGATCTGCGGTGGGCACCTTGCCCCACAGCTGTTCAGGCGCACCCAGGTGTTTCAGGAGCTGACGGTTCTGGCGCTTGTTGAGGCCGAACAGCGGCAGGATGTCCGCGCCGCCGTCGCCGAACTTCGTGAAGAAGCCCATGACGGATTCCGCGCCGTGGTCCGTGCCCAGCACGAGCGCGTTGTTGTCGCCTGCCACGGCGTACTGCGCCACCATGCGGATGCGGGCCTTGACGTTGCCCTTGTTGAAGTCGGTGATCTCCTCGCTGACGGCCGTGGCGTACTCGTCCTCGAAGCCGTCGACGGCGCGGCCGACGTTGAAGGTGAGGTCGCGGTCCGCGCCCACGAAGTCCATCGCGGCCTGCGCGTCGGCCTCGTCGTGCTGCACGTTGTAGGGCAGCCGCATGGCGTAGAAGGTGGCGTCGCCGCCCTGCGCGCGCACCCGCTCCGCGGCGAGTTGCGCGATCCTCCCGGCGAGCGTGGAGTCGATGCCGCCTGAGATGCCGAGCACGTAGCCACGGGTGTGGGAGGCGGCGAGGTAGTCAACGAGGAACTGGATGCGCCGCTCGATCTCCTGCGCAGGATCGATCTCGGGCCGCACACCGAACTCGTCGATGATGGTCTGCTGAAGTTCACGCATCACCCCATTGTGCTGGATGGTGGCACCATTGGCCCGTGGATGCGTTCGATCCCTCGGTGCTTTTCCGGGTCGTTGACGTGGCGGGTGTGGTCGCCAACGGGCTACTCGGGGCCCTTGTGGCGCGCAGGTTGCGGTTCGACATCATCGGCTTCCTGTTCCTCGCCATCCTCACCGGCCTGGGAGGGGGCATGCTCCGCGATGTGCTGCTGACCACCCGTCCCGTCGCCTTCATCGACCCGCTGTACCTCGTGGGCGCAGTCAGCGCCGCGGGGGTCGCCTACCTGGTGACGTTCAAGGGCCGATGGATGAGCCGGCTGCTGACCTCGCTGGACATGCTCGCGCTGGGCTGTTGGAGCGCCACCGGCACCATCAAGGCGTTGGGCTTCGGGCTCGACCCGCTGCCCGCCATCCTGCTGGGCGTGCTGACTGCCGTGGGCGGGGGGATGATCCGCGACGTCGTTACGGGGCGCATCCCGGTGGTGTTCGGCGGTAACACGCTCTACGCCTCCGTGGCGGTGATCGGGGCAGCGGAGAGCCTGATCCTCACGCAGCTGGGGTACCCGAACCTGGGCATGGCGGCGTCGATCCTGACGTGCACCGTGCTGGGGCTCTTGGCGCACCGCTACCGGTGGACGCTGCCCCAAAAGGGCGAGGCGCGCTGAAAGGGCTGGAGATTTGTCGCAGGCCGGGTGAGGATGGGGCATGGAGGACAGTGGAAATACCCAGGGCCGCCCGAAGCTGCTCTCTGGCGGCAACCCGCAGATCCCGAAGGGCGAAGGTCCCGGCCCGGTGCGCGACTACATCGCCGCGATGCCCGGCTGGAAGCAGCCCATCGGGCAACGCCTGGACGAGCTGATCGTCAAGGCGGTTCCGGACGTCCGCAGGGCCGTGAAGTGGAACCAGCCGCACTACGGGAACGAGGGGGACGGCTGGTTCCTGTCGTTTCGTTGCTACACCAGGTACGTCCAGGTGCAGTTCCTGAAGGGCACCTCACTGGAGCCCATGCCGCCGAAGGAATCTAAGCATGCGGAGGTGCGTTACCTGGACATCCATGAGGACGACGACCTGGACGAAGCCCAGCTGAGGTCCTGGATCGAGCAGGCGAGCAAGTTGCCCGGCGAACGGATGTAGGCGCTGAGGTCAGTCCGCCGACGCGGGGAGGTACTGGTCGGCCCACCGTCTGCCGGGATCCGGATCTGCGCCGAACCGCTCGGCGTACCCCTCGTGGATGGCGCGCCAGTGCTTGTGGGCCTCCTCCTCGGACATGGGTTGGCCGGCGAGGTGCGGCTCCAGCCGCGACAGGTAGGTGTGCCAGCCGGTGGCGGTTTGCGCGGCCGGGAGGTCGTCGATGGTGTGGGTGAAGGTCAGGCGGGTGCCGGTCTCCGTAGGTTCGAGGTCGAAACTCTGGGGCTGGCCGGCGAACGTCCATGCCAGGCGCGACGGCACGCTGGCCTCGTCGACGGTGAGGGTCATCCCGCCGAGGTCGATGCTCTCGCCGGTTTCCGGCCCCCAAGGGGCGGCGCCGGGCAAGAACTCCTGGAGCTCAGCGGGGTTGCTGACCGCCTGCCAGACCCGCTCGACTGGGTAGGGGAGCTCGATTTCGAAGCGCAGCGCGGGGCGCCCGTCGACCGATTCGAGCGTGCCATATGGGCAGTTCGGAGCCATGATCTTCCTCAACTCGGCGACAAAGCAATCGGCCCCAGCATAAGCCGGGGCCGATTCTCTTCGGGGTGAGTAACGGGACTTGAACCCGCGACTTCCTGGACCACAACCAGGTGCTCTACCAGCTGAGCTATACCCACCATCGCCGGTTGATCCGGCAGCCACTAATCGTAGCGGATGGGAATGGCCTGCGCGAATCGAGCGTCAGACCTCGTCGACGGGGGCCTCAACGGGCGTCTCCACGGGGGGAGAGACGGCCGTGGATCCGTTGGCGCCGGTGAGCGCCCCGCGGTGGCGGGCGGCGATCTCACGCAACTGTGACGACGTGGGGCCCGGGCGGGGGACGAAGAGCGCGTCGCGGTAGTAGCGCAGCTCCTCGATGGACTCCTGGATGTCGGCCAGGGCGCGGTGGTTGCCGGACTTCACGGGGGCCAGATACTGCACCCGGGGGTACCAGCGGCGGGCCAGTTCCTTGATGGAGGACACATCAACGTTGCGGTAGTGCACCCACTGCTCGAGCTCCGGCATGTCGCGGGCGAGGAAGGCGCGGTCGGTGCCGATCGTGTTGCCGGCGAGGGGCGCCTTGCGGGCGATGGGCACGTGGGTGCGGACGTAGTCGAGCACCTGGGTCATGGCGTCTTCCATGGTGGTGCCGGTGCTGAGTTCGTCGAGGAGGCCGGACTTGGTGTGCATCTCGCGGACGAAGTCGCCCATGGCGGTGAGTTGCTCGTCGGAAGGCTTGATGAGCACGTCGACGCCGTCGCCCAGGACGTTGAGGTCGCCGTCGGTCACGAGGGCGGCGACCTCGATCAACGCGTCGGCCCCGAGGTCGAGACCCGTCATCTCGCAGTCGATCCACACCAGTTTTTCGCTCATGGGCACCAACCTATGACTCCGGGCCACCTGCACGCCAACGGGCTACACTGTTTGGCCGAAGCCCCAGTAGCTCAGCGGATAGAGCAACAGCCTTCTAATCTGTAGTGCGCAGGTTCGATTCCTGCCTGGGGCGCTTTACATCTCGCCGCGAGAGCGACAGCGGCTTGGGCTGCGGAGCGGGGGCGACAGGCGGGAATGGCGGCCAGAGGGAGCGCAGTGAACCTGTCGTAAGTTTGCGAGTGAACTCCGAGGTCCTCGTGCGGCGAATCGGTGCGGCATGATTCAGCCGAACTTGGTGTCCTGCCCGTTCAGAGTGAAGTCCGAACTCATTGACGCAGGTTCGGGCGACATCCAGACCCACCACCGCCCGACGAGGGACCAACTGGTTCTTCTCATGCCCAGGACGCAGTCTTGCGACGATGCCGGGTTGAGAACATCCGCAATTGCCGAGTAGCGGATGACACGAACTGCCAATGTCGTGAGACTCGATGGCGGGGTCGTCGGCGTCCCTCCTATGCGCTGGGTGCCGGAACATGACGAATCGCGGTTACTCCGGCGGGGTTGCACTTTCAGGTCAAGAGAGCCGCGAGCCCCTCCGATGCTGGAAGGCGATGATGACGGATCTTGGGTTTCTGCAGCCCCCACCCCCAGGGATACGGAGGGCAGCCCTCACTGAAGTTATTGTAGGCAAGGGTCGCGTAGACAAAGCCCGGCACTCTGTCCCAATTGGTGATCGAACCCCATTCAGGGAAGCTCGGATCGATTATTTCGAGGACACGCCCCGCGGCTCCCTCCAACCAGTCTCGCAGAATCACATTGACGTGCTCATCTCGAAACGAATATCCGCAGACGATCAACCTGTCGGCGCTCTCCAACCACCGAGAAAACGCAACAAGCATGGCGAGGAAAGGGCCATCAGGCCTGAGCTTACCCTGTGAGCCGAAGATAACGCCTGCGTCTGCTGGATAGTACCTGCTGACCCAACTGTCATCGCGGCGCTTATTGATGGGGAGCGACTCGAAGCGAGTGAGTTCAGTTGGGTCCGTTACGCCGTCTTGGTGCACCTGCGCCCAGTTGATTGACCCATGCAGCTTGAGCAATTGGATGTCGCTGTTGTTGTCCGGCCACCGCAGCCCGCCCTGCCAACGTCCGACGCCGTCATCGCATCCTCGACCCAAATCGTTGGCCACCCATTCTATCCCCAAGTCATAGTTGAGCGTCGCTATGCGGTCAACCTTCGCCACAGCAGGCGCCAGGTAGGCGAACTGAGGCCATTCGCGGGGAGTCAGCAATTTCTCGAGGGATTCCAGCATGGCAAGACGTAGCTCTGAGTAGATCGCCTGTTCGCGCTGCTTACTGGCAACGCCTTCGACTGCCCTCACAAAGGCGATCGGGTCGCCCGAAGTGAGCACTTCTTGCAGTTCGAAGGCCACATCTGAGTAATGATCCGGCATTCCCATACGTGGAATTACCTCAAACCCTGGTTCCCATTCCCTGACGAAGGGGGCAAGAGTGAGTTCCGATCGACGAGCAAGCATCTCGATCGCGCTAAAGAGCTCTTCTACGTCGATGTTTGAATATGGATCTCCACCTCTAGAAGAGCGGTACGCTTGCACGCGGCCAATGGTTCCCCGTAGAGCCCTCGTCAACTGCTGTGTATCTATCGCATCTCGAGGTAGCGGGATGCATTCATGTTCTTTGCCCTCAATCGCCAGAAGCATCTCGCGGGTCATGGCCGTTGAAAGAGGAAGGCCGGCCTCGAAAGATGCTCCGGCCCCCAAGAGCAGTACTGTTTCGGATCCCACGCTAGGGAGCCTAGTCCAGGCTCAAGAGCTTGGCAGCAGATGGGCGAGCCTGCCTGGCGAAGGTGGGTCGCATTGGAGCGGGGACGGTCGTGCATGTGCCATCCAGACGCGCCCGGAGGACCTCGCTGCATGTGAGGCGTGGACGCACCCGCGTGCACTGCGAACTGAGCCCCATTAGGGTCCCCGCTTTCTCGTGTCACGTCATGCCGGGTGGGGCTCGAGACGTGAGGGCTAGGGCCATCGGCGTTCGAGTTTCCATCTTCTGGGCGGGTCCAAGGCCATTTCCAGCGTGGTGAACGCTTTGTTGAGTTCCTCCCGCTGGCGTCTTGTGGCCGCCTTGTCGGACTCGGGTCGTGAGGTACGCCAACCCTGAAACGTCGGCTTCTGCCGCAGCGCGGGCGGCACTGCCTGGTTATCGGCCACGAGCCCGAGGATCCAGACTGTCTCTAGGTTGCCGCTTTGGCCTTCGTCCATAGTCCTAGAGTGATGCCATGTGGGGTGAGGTTGCGAGTTTTGCGGTGGGACTGCTGGCAGGGCCTGCTGCGACGTTCATCGAGCCTCTGAATCGCTTAGTCGGCCGCGTTGGACGCAAGACTGCGCGGGACCGCGGTCTAGCAGTCCACGTCGAGACCGATCCTGCAGTGATCTGGGCTGGTACGCCGGACTGGGTTTCATTTCAGTTCTGCTTTCCCACAGGTTTGCCTGATGAGCCGCCGCCGGCGGGTCCGCGGGACTGGCGTCGTTGGGCGTTCAGTCATGGCGGTTATGACCTTTGGGAGAGTGTCGTGCGGCTTACCTTGGTGGGTACGGCGCCCGTCGCCGTGGTGGTCGAGATGCCAGTTGTAACAGTCACCTCTGAACCGCTGCAGTCGTGCCTCAAGGTTGTTCGACCCGTCGGAGGGGCAGACATTGCTCCTCGGGCTTACACCGTGGATCTCGACAGCTTCGGCCACCAGAATCCGGTTGTGGAGCTGGAGGATGGGGGAGGCTCGGTTCGGCACGACCCGCTGTCCTTCTCGCTGGAACGCAATGGGGTGGAGCAGATCCTGCTTCGTGTTCAGTCTTCGAGCCCCTGCCTGTATTCCTGGCACGCCCGCCTGCCCGTACTCGTCGATGGCAAACGTCAGTACGTCGAGGTCGACGACCAAGGCTCTCCCTTCTTCTTCGTCGGAGGCGATCTGGCAGACGGAAACATCTGGGATGGCCAGAAATGGGCCCCGTGCACCCTCTGATCGTTCGTTCCCGATCACCACACACACGGAAGCGCGCTCATGGCTCCCTTCTGTGTCAAGAGGCTCTCTGGACCGGTGTTCTAGGCTTGGTGCTGATGGGTCCGGGAAGTAACTTTTCCGAAGTTCTGGTGTGGGGATGTGAGCCGGCCGCGCTGGATTTCAGTGTCGCTCCCCGGTGTCCTCCCGGGCCTGTCGCTTGGGTCGTGACGTAGTCGTTGAGCATGGCGCGGTAGACGATGTCGGAGAGCCGCCGTTTGAGGCAGCGCATGGCCTCGTTCGGACTCTTTCCCGCGGCGCGTTTGCGGTCGTAGTAGGCGCGGCCCTCGGTCGGGTTGCGGAGTTGGACGGTGGCCATGGTGTGCAGGACTCGGTTGATCTGCCGGTTCCCGCCGCGGGAGAGTCGGTGGTGCTGTCGGTCTCCGGAGGAGACGTCGATCGGGGCGGTGCCGGTCCAGGACGCGAAGTGGCCCCGGTCGGGGAAGCGGGTGATGTTGCCGACTTCGACCAGCAGCCTGGCGGCGCCGGTGGGGCTGATGCCATGTAGGCCGAGCAGCCCCGTGTCGGTCTCTTTGAGGACCTCGACCAACTCTTTGTTGGCCTGCTTCTTGCGTTGGTAGATCCGCTCGAGATCGACGACGAGTTCCATCGCGACTCGTTTGCGGGTCTTCCCGGCCACGTCCCGCGGACGAACGCCTGCCAGCAGTTTGCGGGCCTGGGCGGCGGACAGGTCCCGCTTCGCCCCGCCGGGATCAGCTCCAACAGCAGCTGATGTAGCTGGCATATCTTGGTGGTGTGCTCCTCGCCGATGCGGCGTCTCCGGTTGACCAGCAGCCGCAAGAGTTCGAGTTGGTCATTGGCGATCACCGGATGCAAACCACTGATTCGGACGCCAGCCAGGGCGATCGAGTGAGCGTCGGTGTCGTCAGTCTTGCATCCCTGTCCTGTAGCGAACATCCGCATCCGCGCCGACAACTTCGCCGGTACATCCACCACCTGCTCACCATCGGCGATCAGCCGTTGCGCGACGGGGCGGCCGATGCCCTCACAGCCCTCGATCGCCCAGACCTTCTCCGGCCAACGCCGCGCGTAGGCCAGTAGCTCCTGGTAGCCGGCTCGGTCGGTGCCGAAGCGGGCGTGCCCGACGATGGTCTCGTCGGCGGTCATCACCTCGATCGTGACGCTGCGTTTGTGCGGGTCCATGCCGATCACCACGGCAGGTAAATGCTGTTGCTGTTTCACGACGGTCTCCTCGAGTTCTCCCTACTACGTGAGGGGGTCTCGGGAGGGCACCGCTACTACTGGCAGAGCATTCCCTTCTTCAGCCTCTCCCGCCCCGGTCGGCACCCCGGGGCAGCGCACGCCATGAGAGAGTCACACCCCACCTGTTCGAGCGAATAGCCGCGACGGGAGCGACCACCCCGGAACACCTGAACCGAGCATCGGCCAACGCCCGATCTAGAGTCCATGAAACTAGTAGCCATAGATCAGAGGTCCGAGACCCCCGGAGCAGCCATCCCGTAGGCTGTGCGAAGCGTTAATGACTGGGGGACCAATGGCTGAAGTTGACAACGAGTATGTGACGAAGATGGTCACCGTAGTGCGCGGACTGGAAGCTCGCTCGATCAAGAAGTGGGAAGATTTAGGCTGGCAGTTCGTCTCCCGTGATGAACTGCCGATGTTGCGGACGCAGTTGGAGTTTCGTCGAGTCAAGCCGAAGACGCCGTGTCTCCTCCTGAGCGGACTCGCCGCCGTCGGGGTGGTTGGCATCGCCACTCTTGGCATCATGAATCCGGGCGCGGACCCGAATGATCGCGCAGAGGAACCGGCGCCAGCGGCAACTGTGGCAGCCGTGGGAACGCCGTCCGTAGTCACGGCTTCCGTGGGTACGCCGTCACAGCAGACCGCGGAGACGACGGAGGACACCTACACCTACGAGGGCCCAGACTACGAGGTGGTTGTCGTTGACTCAGCAGTAGGGCCAGCCGCGCTAGACCAATACTGGATCTACACGCCGGCGATTGAGGGCTCGGCTGCTGGCCATAGGGATCAAGCCAAAGCGATCATCCAAGACCTCGCTCACAAAGCCGGGAGCGATAAGTTCATCGCCCAGATAGTCACGGACAAGGAGATTGCCTTGGCGGAGTCGATCTCCACCTACGAAGCGTTCGTCAAGCAGCACGGCGATGACTATGTCGTTAATGACATCCTGGAGAAGGAAGTGACCGGATGGGTGGCGGCCTATACCGGTGGCTTCGACTCCGAGACCGGTGCAGCGAGCGACGCCGACAGTGCCTTTGAGGCGCTGTGGTGGCCGTACGGGGACACGGAGAGCGAAGAATGGCGCCCCGCCGCCTAAGGCTGACCTACGCGCGCTGGCCATGCGACGTGAGCTGCTCTGACGTGGGCTAGTAGACACTGCCATCGGCGTGGATTCTGTATTCCTTGAGCTGCATCGACGAACGGTGCGGCCTCAATGGCGACGGACGTAGTCATAGGTAGCGGGCGCGTGAGCCCTGAACCCACGCTGTGCGATGCCAGAGCAATGGACTCGACTCTGTCGACGGTCGGCGCTTGGGCTTGATGGGAGAAGATCATCCGGATCTGCCGCTGTCAGGGGCGGTCCATTTCGCCGGGTTCACGGGCGTTCGGCACAAAGTCGCGAGATGAGAGCCAGTTTCGGAGCCAGGGCACCAAGTGCATGATGTGAATGTGGCTGACCGGCACCCACTCTGCCTGTTCAGGCGATCCGCTGCTCTCTGCCCTCAGTACGCGATCCCGGACTTCCACATCATAGATGAGCCGAATTGAGTGGAGTTCCACCGGTTCGTTCCTCAAGCGGCTCACGTCAGAGACAACATCGAGTAGACCTATGATCTGTGGACTCGTCCCGGTCTCCTCCGCGAACTCCCGAGTGAGGCATTGTTCGGGTGTCTCACCGAACTCGAGCCCACCTCCGGGCAGCCACCAGGTGCTGGGTCTCCCGGCCGTTTCGGCCACACGTACCAACAACACCTCGTGGCCGCTGCGCGCAAGGCCGTATGCCGCAATGCGTTGCCGCTGGTGCACGCCGAGGTTCATGGTTCGATCGTAGGGCGCACTACCGGCAGTTCCGTGCGAGGCCAGAGGGCTGACGCTCAAGTCCGGATCTGCCGAATGGGATGCAGCCGGCCAGAGAAGGGCACACCCCGTTGGGCACGGGTGGCCAGTATGGTGTGGGCATTGAGGGCCGGAGCTTCTGACCGATCACGGGCGATCGGATGGAGAGCCAACGGGTCGGTTGCGTGCGGATATGCGACAGCAGGGTCGGAGGGTTTGATGGCGTATGACGAGGGCTTGGCTGAGCGGATCCGGGCTGCGGTCGAAGCCGCGGCCGGGACCGGCGGGTATCGCGAGATCAAGATGTTCGGTGGTCTCTGCTGGACTGTGAATACTCACATGGCCGTGGGCGTCACCGATGGTGACTTGATGGTTCACGTCGGCAAGGACGGCATGGGCGTGGCACTTGACAAGGGCGCCTCCCCAGCGACGATGGGGGAACGAACCATGGGAGGCGTGGTGCTGGTCGGCGCGGCAGAGATTCCAGACGCAGCTGCTTTGCGTGCCTGGGTCGTCCCGGCGGTGGAGCGGGCTGCGGCGAAAGCACCGAAGAAGTCGAAGGAGTAGGCCGCAGCCCTTGAGCTCGAGGCGACGCTCTGATTCGAGCAGGGCAACCGTGTCGTACGCCCTTGGTGTTCGTGGGTAGCCGATGAATGCGTCCCGCAGGTGGGTCTACGTTTGCTGCGCGGCGAGGACCGTCAACCGGGCGACGAGTCGCTGCATCGTGGGGATTCCCCGGCAGGTCACCGGGACGCCGAGCAACCGGGTCAGCTCCGGGCCGGCGGAGATTCCTGAACCGGTGACGCTCGTGACCGCGTGGCCTGAGCTGAGTTCGTGCACGACGAGCTCGCCGGTGGGACCGCGTTCGACGTGAGGCAGCACGAGTTCCGGGACGCTGAGGGCTTCGAAGAGGGTGAACTCGCCGCCAGGTAGGTCGGGATCGAGGTGCCCAACCGTGTCGATGAGCCAGTCCGCCGAGCGGACCACAACAAGGTCGGAGTAACCCGTGACAGCTGTGAGCCGCCCGACCACGGACTCCGCGAGCGCTGCGGGTTCGTCGCCGGAGAAGATCACGGTGCCGTTGGTCTGGAAGTTCACGGCGCTGGTCGCGCCGGCCGCCGTGAAGGCATCCAGCAACTCCGGACTGCGCGGCGATCTGCTCCGCGCCTGGCCGAGGTTCATGTTCCGGAAGAACGCCACCTGCATGCTCACGTGCCCATCGCGTTCAGCTGTGGCGGAGATCGAACTTCGACAGCGGTTCGGGTCCCGCCATCACCCGGCGGGTGACCTGCAGGAGCGCGTCCTCGTTCGGGTCCACGCGCCATCGGACAAGAGCGATGGTGTCCCCAGTGATTTCCAGGGCCGTGATGTGCGACGGGTAGACGCAGCTGCCCGAGTTGAAGTAGGGCACCCCGTTCTCGCGGGGGAACCTCTCGCGATGGGTGTGGCCGCAGATGAGTGCCGTCCGGTTCTGACGAATCCACTTCGCGTAGTTGCGCTCCACCTTGTGCCGCTTGTCCGCGTTGGCCACCGGGCTCGTGGGGCTGTGGAAACCGAAGGCGTGCGCATACCTCCAGAAGGCGCGCATCATGAACCGGCTGAATCGCCATGCCTGGTCGTTGGGAAGGTCACCCTGGTGCCCGTGCACCAGCAGGATGTCCTGGTGCGTCTGCTTGTGCCGGAACACGACCGCTTCCACCGGCTCCAAGCCGTCGAAGAACGGCTCCACCTCACCGGTGGCGACAGCCTTAGCGGTCCACAGATGCTCGCGGACGTAGTGGGGCTCCTTCAACACAATGTCGTGGTTACCCCACATCCGGATGTACCTGTCGGCACGGTGGAACTGGAGCACCTGTTCCCACACGGCGCGGTTGGCTCTGATGATGTGCTTGTAGTCGTGCTCCCAGAGCTCGTCGCCGTCACCGGCCTCCACATAGGTGAACCCGTTGCGCCAGTAATAGTCCATCGCTGCCGTGAACGTGTTCTTGTTCTTCAGGAATTCGTCCGACTTCGAGCCGTCCCCGCGATGGCAGTCGCTCATGATCACGTAGCGCGAGGTGTCGTCGATCAGCTCAACCCGGGCCTCCCTGTAGGCCTCCGAGAGACGTGTCATCGTCTTCACGGCAATCACCGCCCTTCGCTGGCTTCTCTTCGATCATAGGTCTGTGACGCGGTCGTCGTCCCCGATTGGTGGACGTGCCGGTGCTTGTGCGTCGCCGTTGCACTGACGTAGCTTGATCGTCACCACCGACCGAGAGAACAACGATGACTGTATTGGTACAAGTGAATTTCCCCATGCACGGGCCGTGGGGAGCGGAGATGGCAGAGGCGTTCCGCGGCCTCGCCGAATCCATCAACGCAGAGCCGGGCTTCATCTGGAAAGTGTGGATCGAAGACGAAGCTGCCGGCCTCTCCGGCGGCATCTACCTCTTCGAATCCCGCGAGCACGCGGAGGCCTACGTCGCGATGCACACCGAGCGCCTCGCCGGTTTCGGGATCACGGATGTAAAGGTTATCTACTCCGACGTCAACGAAACCCTCACGAGCGTGAACCGGGCGAGCCTGCAGGCTGTCTGAACCGGCCTCAGTTGGCGTCGAGGGTCCAGTTGGCGAGTTCGATCCAGTCGAACCAGCCCAACTCCGGACGCACCGTGACGGACACCAGATGGACGGACCCGATGCGCACGGGACCCACCTCGGGGGCGCCCTCGAGTCGGCGCTGGAGCTCCGCGTCGTCGACCTCGCCGGTGGCGTAGGCCAGGGAGACGTGGGGGCCGTACGGCGCCCCGAGGACGTCGCCGCCGTAACTGGCCGCCGCACGGCCGACGGCCTCGACCAGCGACACCCACGCCGAAGTCGAGTCCGCGACGCATTCCACGGCGACCGGTTGGGGCTGGGGCGCGCTCAGGTTCAGGTCGAAGGCGCGGACGGTCTCGAGCTCGTCGGTCAGGTGCTGCGCGAGGCGGCTGAGGTCCGCGTGCTTCAGGTCGTCGAACTGGGCCAGCCGGCGCACGGTGAAGTGCCGCCACGAGGCGGGCATCAGAGGAAGGTTCGGCAGGCCGTCGAGACGGGACGCGGCCTCGTCGAGGCGGTCCTGGACGTCGTCTGTGGGGAGGGCGTACACGTGGAGCGACCCGTCGTTCTGGGTCCAGGGGGTCATCTGCTCGAAGAAGCTGCGCATGGCGCTGAGCCTAGCGATGGGAAGCGGGCGGCGGATCCTCGGGCGCAGGACGATCGGCCGGTAGTCTGGGCGCACTATGAGTACAGCGCAGATCAGCCAGCCCACGACGCGCGGCCGTTGGCTGAACGGCCTGCCGCAGGATGGGCCCAGGCGCCCCTGGTACCTGCGGCTCCTGCGCAGCCCACTGTTCTGGCTGGCGCTGATCCTGTTTCCGCTGTACTTCTGGGCGCTCTACGACCAGTACTGGATGCTGCACCCCGAGCAGACGTTCGAGGACGGCACCCGCTCGCTGGGCATCAGCAACGAGGCCCTCAAGCTCGGCGCGTACTGGGCCATGTGGACCGGCCTCGCGTACACGACGCTGTTCATCCTGCTCGACCGGTTCCGGGCTTCGAGCCCCGTCGTCTGGTTACTGGCGCTCGGGTGGGGAGCCTGCGCCTCCACCTGGTTCTCCATCCACGTCAACACGTGGATGGGCCAGGCCATGGCCACCACCCAGGCCAACTCCGACGCGGGGTCGCGCGCCGCGATCTTCTCCGCTCCGTTCGTGGAGGAGTTCGCCAAGGCCACCATCCTGGTGCTGCTGGTGATCCTCTGGCGCAACAAGATCGTGTCGCGGCTCTCTATCATCACGCTCGCCGGGCTGTCCGCCGTCGGCTTCGCGTTCACCGAGAACATCATCTACTACGGCCGCGTCTGGATGCAGGCCACGCACGACATCACCATCGCGGAACCCGCGGAGTCCTTCATGGAACTGGTGATGCTGCGCGGCGTGTACACCTCGTTCGGCCACCCGCTGTTCACGATGATGACCGCCGCCGGCCTCGCGGTCGGGCTGGGCGCCCGCTCGAAGTGGGTCCGGGTCATGGCGCCGGTGGGCGGCTACCTGCTCGCCTGCGCGGGCCACATGCTGTTCAACGGCCTGTCGTCCACCAACTCCATCGACAACCTCATGATCCAGTGGTACATGGCGCTGGGTCTGGTGGCCGTGATCGTCATCTCCCTGATCGTCAGCATCGTCGGCAATGCGCAGATCATCCGGGCCCGCTTGGGCGACTACCAGCACGCCGGCTGGCTCACCGAGCGCGACGTCGAGCTTTACGGCCGCCCCCTCCGTCGCGCCAAGCTGCTGCTCTACGCCCTGTTCCGCGGCCCCCGCATCTGGTGGCGCACATCGAAGCTGGTGCGTCGCGTCACGGAGCTGGCGTACCTGCGCAACGCCATGACGCGCGGCCTCGTCTCGGAGGCCGGCGACGACCGCGCCCACCAACTCATCACCGAGATCCACTCGCTCCAGCAGATCACCTTCAGCGACTACGCGGGCCAGCCCATGATCCCGCCGCGCAAGAAGAAGGCCAGCGAACTGCCCCCGCCGCCCGAGGAGGGGCCGGGTGGGCCGCTCACCAGTAACTACGCCCAACCCGTCGCGCCCGGCCCGGCCGGCGTCGGCGGCAACTATCCTGTGCGTTCATGAGCGGATCCCAGAAGCTCGTCGACGCCTTCCACCTGCTCGACGCCACCCTGCCGTCGGCGCAGTTCCCGCTTCCCCTCGACGGCGCCGAATCCCTGCGTAGCCTCG
Source organism: Tessaracoccus sp. ZS01 (assembly GCF_022342445.1). NCBI lineage: Bacteria > Bacillati > Actinomycetota > Actinomycetes > Propionibacteriales > Propionibacteriaceae > Tessaracoccus > Tessaracoccus sp. ZS01. The sequence continues at coordinate 119,107 of NZ_PQFE01000003.1, forward strand.
CGGGTTCGCTGGCGCACCAGGTCCGCGACTACCTGCTGCCGCGTGCCTCCCGGCTCGACGCACCGCTGCTCGCCGTGGTCGGCGGCTCCACGGGCGCCGGCAAGTCCACCATCGTGAACTCGCTCCTCCGGGCCGAGGTGACGCGCCCGGGTGTGCTGCGCCCGACGACGAAGTCGCCTGTGTTGATCTGCCACCCCGACGACGAGGAGTGGTTCCGCTCCGACAAGGTGTTGCCCGGGCTGGTGCGCACCGACACCCAACTCCACGACTCCCGGGCGTTGCACATCGTCGCGTTCCCCGACCTGCCCCCCGGCCTGGCTCTGCTCGACGCACCCGACATCGATTCTGTCGACGACGCCAACCGGGCGCTGGCCCGCCAACTCCTCCTCGCGGCAGACCTCTGGGTCTTCGTCACCTCCGCCGCCCGCTACGCCGACGCCGTGCCCTGGGACTACCTCCACCAGGCGCAGGAGCGCAACACGATGCTGGCGGTGGTCGTCAACCGCTGCCCACCGGGCGCGATCGCCCAGGTGGCCGGGCATCTGGCCCAGATGCTCGCCGAGCGTGGCCTGGCGTCGGCCAAGCTGTTCGCCATCGTCGAACGCGCCCTGGGGCACGACGGGATGCTCCCGCTGCCGGATGTCGGCGGGTTGCGGCAGTGGCTGGGGCAGCTCGCCTCGCAGACCGAGGCCCGGGCGCAGGTGGCGGTGCAGTCGCTGGCCGGCTCCGTGCGCTCGCTGGACCCGCAACTCCACGAACTCATCGGCGGCATCCACCGCCAGAACGAGGCCATCGAGGAGCTGCGGGAACAGTCCGTCAGCACCTACCGCCAGGCCGTCGTCGACGTCGCCGAGGCCGCTGGCGACGGCACCATGCTGCGCGGCGAGATCCTCAGCCGCTGGCAGGACCTCGTCGGCACCGGCGAGTTCATGCGCTCCATCGAGGAACGCATCAGCGCCTTCCGGGACCGCCTCACCGGCTGGTTCCGCGGCGAACCCGAGGTGCACGCCGTCGAGGTCGCCATCTCCGACAACCTCGCCGCCGTCCTCCAGGAGAAGGGCCAGTGGGCCGCGGAACAGGTGGCCGTGAAGTGGTCACGCACCCGCTGGGGCCGCGACATCATCGTCGCCGAGCCCGGCCTCGCCCACCCGTCGACGGATTTCGACGCCGCGGCCACCGCCGCCATCCGCGCCTGGCAGTCCGACGTGATGCGCCTCGTCGAGGAGCAGGGCCGCGGCAAACGCATGAAGGCCCGCTTCCTCGCGCTGGGAACCAACATCCTCGCGCTGGCCCTGATGATCGTCGTGTTCGCCGCCACCGGCGGGCTCACCGGAGCGGAGGTGGGCATCGCCGGCGGCGCCTCGGTGCTCGCCCAGCGACTCCTCGAAGCCGTCTTCGGCGAAGGCGCCGTCCGGAAGCTCGCCGAACAGGCCCAGGCAGACCTCGAGGCCCGCGTCCAGGGCGTGCTGTCCGTCGAATTGTCACGCTACGGCGCCATCCTCGATTCGCTCGCCGTCGACGACGGCGCCACCGCCCAACTCGAGAGCGCCGCCGTCACCCTCCGGGACGCCGCGCGCAGCGCGTTCGACGACCTGACCGCCCCGGAGCTGTGATGTCACTGATCGCCGACCACCTCGCAGCACTCACCGAGGTCCTCGACCTCGCGCAGGGCCGCATCCCAGCCGAGGCGGAGGCGCGCGCCCGCGCCGTCCTGGCGCACGCCCCCCGCAGGCTGGCCGCCGGCGCCCAGACCGTCGTCGCCATCGCGGGCGCCACCGGATCCGGCAAGTCCAGCCTCTTCAACGCCCTCACCGGCACCCGCCTGGCAGAGCAGGGCCCCCGCAGGCCCACGACGGCGCTCACCATGGCCGCCAGCTTCTCCGCCACCAACAGCCGGCTGCTGGACCTGCTGGCGGTGGCGCGCCGCCACGAGGTGGAGCCGCCCGCAGACGGCATGCAGGACCTGATCCTGCTCGACCTGCCGGACCACGACTCCACCGCCACGGCCCACCGCGACGAGGTGGACCGCCTCGTCGCGCTCGTCGACCAGTTCATCTGGGTGCTCGACCCCCAGAAATACGCCGACGCAGCCCTCCACCAGCGCTACCTGCGGCCGTTGGCCAGGCACCGCGAGGTCATCACGGTGGTGCTGAACCAGGCCGACAAGCTGTCTCCCGAGGACCTGGCGCGCTGCCTCGCGCACATCCGCAGGCTGTTGGACGACGACGGGCTGCACGACGTGCCCATCCTCGCCACGTCGGCGGTCACCGGCATGGGGATCGACGACCTCCGGGGCCGCCTGGCGAAGCTGGCCACCGGGAAGCGCGCAACGACCACCCGGCTCCAGGCAGACGCCGCCGTCGCCGCCCGGGAACTCGACGCGGCCATGGGCCGCGCCGTCACCCGCGGCGTGAGCAAGGACACCGTCCAGCGGCTCAACGCCCAACTGTCCGCCGCGGCGGGGGTGCCCATCGTGGTCGACGCGGTGCGCAACTCGGTGAAGCACCGGGGTCGCCTGGCCACGGGCTGGCCGCTGGTGAAGTGGATCGGCAGGTTGAAGCCGGATCCGTTGAAGCGGCTGCGCCTCGGGGCGAAGCGCGGCGCGGCACCGGCTGAGCTGGAACCGCAGGGCGGGCTGACGCGTAGCTCGCTGCCGGCGCGCTCGGCCGCGGCGTCGTCGCACCTCTCCACTGGCCTGCGTGGCCTCGCCAACGAACTCCGCGACGGGATGCCCCCCGGCTGGCGCGACGCCATCAGCCGCGCGGTGCACACGTCGGAGGCGACGCTGCCGGACCAGCTCGACCGCGCCGTCGTCGCCACCGACCTCAAGGTGGACCGCACGCCCGTGTGGTGGCAGCTGATCAGGGCCCTGCAGTGGGTACTGATCGTCGCCGTCGTGGCGGGTGCCCTGTGGTTGACGCTCAACGTGGTGCTGAGCTACTTCTCGCTGCCGAAGGTGGACGTGTATCCCATGGGCCCCGACGGCGGGCTCCAACTGCCCGTTCCCACGCTGATGGTGATCGGGGGAGTGCTGGCCGGGATCGTGCTGTCGGGCCTGTCCGGCCTCGCGATCAGCGCCGCTGCGAAGGGCGCGGCGAAGCGCGCGAGGAAGGCGCTCAACGCCTCGGTGGCGGAGGTGGGCAGTGAGCACGTCGTGGCCCCCGCCGAGGCGGAGGTCCAGCGCTACGTGCAGGCCCGCTCCGCCCTGGATCGGCTCAGCTAGCGTTTCTGGGTTGTCCGCATTCCCGCATAGACTGGCCCGCGGTCCGTTACGAAGGGAAAACCGATACACGTGGCTGAGTTCATCTACAGCATGCAGAACGTCCGGAAGACCGCCGGTGAAAAGGTCATTTTGGATAACGTCACCCTCTACTTCCTGCCAGGCGCCAAGATCGGCGTCGTCGGTCCGAACGGAGCCGGCAAGTCCACCCTCCTGAAGGTGATGGCGGGCCTCGAGCGGCCCAACAACGGTGAAGCCGCCCTCAAGAAGGACGCCACCGTCGGGATCCTGCTCCAGGAGCCCCCGCTCGACGAGGACAAGACCGTCATCGAGAACGTCGAACTGGCCGTCGCCGAAACCAAGGCGATGATGGACCGGTTCAACGAGATCGGCGCCCTGATGGGGGAGCCGGACGCAGATTTCGACAAGCTCCTCGAAGAGATGGGCACGCTCCAGACGGAGCTCGACCACCGCGAGGCGTGGGAGCTCGACTCCAAGCTGCAGCAGGCCATGGACGCGCTCCAGTGCCCGCCGCCGGACGCCCCGGTCAACGTGCTCTCCGGTGGCGAGCGCCGCCGCGTGGCGCTGTGCAAGCTGCTGCTCGAAGAGCCTGATCTGCTGCTCCTCGACGAGCCCACCAACCACCTCGACGCCGAATCCGTCGACTGGTTGGAGAAGCACCTCAAGAACTACCCGGGCGCCGTCCTGGCGGTCACGCACGACCGCTACTTCCTCGACAACGTCGCGGAGTGGATCTGTGAGATCGACCGGGGCCGCCTGCACCCGTACGAGGGCAACTACTCCACCTACCTGCAGAGCAAGCGCGAGCGCCTGCAGATCGAGGGCAAGAAGGACGCCAAGCGCGCCAAGATCCTCGAAAAGGAACTCGAGTGGGTGCGCTCCAACCCGAAGGCCCGCCAGGCCAAGAGCAAGTCCCGCCTGGCCCGCTACGAGGAACTGGCCGCCGAGGCCGAGCGGGGTCGCGCCGTCGACCTGTCCGAGATCAACATCCCGCCGGGCCCGCGCCTGGGCTCCGTGGTCCTCGAGGTGCGCAACCTCAAGAAGGGCTTCGGCGATCGGGTGCTGATCGACGGCCTGTCCTTCACCCTGCCGCGCGCCGGCATCGTCGGCATCATCGGCCCCAACGGCGTCGGCAAGACCACGCTGTTCAAGACCATCACCGGCCAGGAGGAAGCTGATTCCGGCACGGTGAAGGTGGGCGAGACCGTGAAGTTCAGCTACGTCGACCAGGGCCGCTCGGGCATCGACCCGAAGAAGAACGTGTGGGAGGTCGTCTCCGACGGGCTCGACCACATCAAGGTGGCGAACTTCGAGATGCCGTCGCGCGCCTACGTCGCGTCGTTCGGTTTCAAGGGTCCGGACCAGCAGAAGCTGGCCGGCGTGCTGTCCGGTGGTGAGCGCAACCGCCTCAACCTGGCGCTGACACTGAAGCAGGGCGGCAACGTCCTCCTGCTCGATGAGCCCACCAACGACCTGGACGTGGAGACGCTGCAGTCGCTCGAAGACGCGCTGCTCGACTTCCCCGGCTGCGCCGTGGTGATCTCCCACGATCGCTGGTTCCTGGACCGTGTCGCCACGCACATCCTGGCGTGGGAGGGCACCGACGAGGATCCGGCCAACTGGTTCTGGTACGAGGGCAACTTCGCCGACTACGAGGTCAACAAGGTCGAGCGACTCGGCCCCATGGCGTCGCGCCCGAAGTCGACGGCCCACCGCCGCCTCACCCGCTGATCGTCGGTTCCCCCCGAGCATGGGCGACGCCCCGTCTGCGCGATGCGCGACGGGGCGTTTCCCATTGGGGACGGGTCGGTCATCGGTGCGGCTGCACGGGGCCGCGGTAGGCTGGAATCCATGCCTTCGCACACGCCGGTCCCGAGGTACCCCTTGGGTGAGTATGCGTATCAGGGCTTGTGGTGGGGCAGTGTGCTCCTACCGCTCTTGCTGGCGGTGGTGAGATTCGCGGCGGCTCCGGCAGACATGACGTTCGCGCTCTTCACCATCATCGGGCTGCCGGCCATCATCGCCGGGCAGGTCATCGCGGGGATGCTGGCCTGGACGTATCGCCGTCGGCAGTGGCGGCACTGGCTGGGGCCGGTGGCGGCACGGTTGTCCTTCATCTATTACGTGGCCTGGGTGGTGCTGGCCCTGGCGTTGCCGGAGTCGCGGCCGGGCGCGGTCTATCCCTCGGTGCTGATGGGGCTGTTCGGCAGCGCTTTCGCCAACGGTCTGTCGGCGGTGCTGTTCTGGCTCATTCCGGTGCTGTACGTCACATTGCTGGCGTCGATCATCGTCGAGGGGGAGAGGGCCGTCAGGAAGTGGCGGAAGCCCCCCACTGTGTGACGGAGCCCCCAGGCGGCTCAAGAAGGGTGGCTTGAGCGCCCGGGGGCTCCACGGGGGGCGGGGTTGCCGTCAACTGGGCTCCACCAGTGCCTGGATCGCCTCTGGAATGGCGGCGGGAAGTTGGCACTGCCCGATGTCCGGATCCTCCCCGCTGGGCTCGCAGTTGTTGTCCATGCCCTCGAATGCCGAAGTGAGCAACAACACGCGTTCTCCTGCCTGGACAACGACGGTGTCGGTGAAGACGCCGAAGCCCTCCTTCTCCGGCTCGGTCAGGATCATGAGGCCGGTGACGTAGCTCATCCGAGCAGGGGAGGCGTCCACCGCCGAACTGTCGAACGGTACATCTTCAGTCAGATCCCGCGTGGTGACTTCCGACGGGGCCCCGAACTTGGGGTCAACGTCGGCGCACGTCAGGGACCCGGCCTTCAGCAGGTCGAACCCGGCCGAGGCCTCCTCCGGGGTGGCGTAACCGAGCACCGCGGCGCTGATGTAGGCGGGCCAGTCACCCTCCCTGCCGTATTCGCGGCTGAGGGCGGTGATGGGTGTACCGACGTCACCCGGCAGGCACAGCGACGAGACGCCCAGCCCTTCGAACTCGTTCTTGATCACGCCGGGCGATTGGTCGAGGAACAGCATCTCCGCCGTGGGCAGGTTCGCATACGAGGGTGGGGCCACCGTCGGGTCCGTGGGCGGCACCACCGGTTCACCGGAGGCCGTTCCGGCCGGTCGGGGAGTCGGTGACGGGGAGGGCGACGGCGACTCCGTGGGCACCTCGGTGGCACCGTCGGAGGCCGTGGGGGACGGCGTCTGGGGGATGGCGGTGTTGGCCCACTGGGGGGTGCGCAGCTGGTCGAGCAGCGGGCTCTGCCAGACACCCACACCGGCGGTGAGCACCAGCGCCATGACCCCTGCAGCCACGGACACGTGGCGGGTGGTGCGGCGGCGGTTGCCGCGGCGGCGGATCTCGGACGGGGGAAGCATGTCGACCTTCTTGGCATCGGCGGCCAGGCGGTCCAGCTCAGGAATGCCATCAGGCATGTCGGACCTCCAAGTCAGTGTTGAGAAGACGCGCCAGCGTGGCGCGGCCTCGGGCGAGCCGGGCCTTTACGGTCCCGGTGGGTGAGCCCACCTCGTCGGCCACCTGGGACACGCTCATGTCGCAGAGGTGGTACAGCACGATGGCGCGGCGTTGGTCGTCGGGCAGTTGGTCGAGCGCCCTGTTGATCGCGACCCTGTCCGGGCTCGGCTCGTAGGTGCGCTCCGGTTCGACGGCACGGTCGGCCTGGCGGAATCCCCGGCGGGCCTTGCGCCAGCGACTGACGGCCAGGCGGTACGCGGTGGTGCGGATCCAGGCCTCGGGGTTCTGGTCCCAGTCAAGTTTTCTGCGATGGTCCCAGGCGCGGATGAACGCCTCTTGGACGCAGTCCTGCGCCTCGGTCAGATTGCCGCACATCGCGTAGATCTGGCCGACGAGTTTCTGGAACGACCCGGTGTACAACCGGTCGAACTGTGCCTCGTCCATGGCGCCTCCTCTCAGCGTGTTCTGCTGTGAATACGCACGGCCCCTGAGTTCGGTTGCATCAATTCTGGAGCAGCTTCGATCAGTGCGTGGCGAGGAGCTCCGCGAGCGACATCGACGAGCGGCCGGCCAGCGAGGTGAGCTGCGTCTGGCAGGAGAAGCCGTCGGCCAGCACGATCGCGTCCGGGTGCGCCTCGACGGCGGGGCCCAGATCGTGCTCGAAGACCTTGACGCTCACCTCGTGGTGTCCGCGTTCGACGCCGAAGTTGCCGGCCAGGCCGCAGCAGCCGCCCACCTGCACCAGGTCCGCGCCGGTCTGCAGCAGGATCGCCTGATCCTTCGCCCACCCGATCACGGAGGCGTGGTGGCAGTGCGGCTGGGCGACGATGGTGTGGCCGCTGAGATCCGGCGGCGTGAAATCCGGGTCTGCCGTGAGGAACTCCGCCAGGGTGAGGACCTTGCCGTTGAGCGCGGCGACGTTCGCGTCCTCGGGGAGCAGCTCAGGGGCGTCGCTGCGCCACACCGCCGTGCAGGAGGGTTCCACGCCGACGATGGGCACGCCGTCGCGGACATACCGGGCGAGCACGGCCGCGGCGTTCGTGAGTTGGCGGCGGGCGCCGTCGAGTTGCCCGGTGGAGATCCAGGTGAGGCCACAGCACGCGGTCTCCTCGAGGACCTCGGGCTCGTAGCCGAGGCGGACGAGGACCTGCACCATGGCGGCGAAGGAGGTGGATTCGAAGCAGTCCGAGAAGGAGTCCACCCAGATGAGCACGCGGCCCTTGGCGCCTTCGACGGCGCCCAGGCTCAGGGAGCTTCGGGCGGTCTTCGAGGCGAAGCGGGGGATCTGGCGGCGGCCGTCGACGCCGGCGGCGAACTTCAGGAGCCGGCCCAGCACGGGCGCCCCGCCGACGAGGTTGACCAGTCTGCCCAGGCCGGGGACGCGCGTGATGAGGCGACCCCAGCGCGGCAGCCAACCCAGCGCGTAGTGGGCCCTGGGACGGAGGCGACCCTTGTACGTCTCGTGGATCACGCGCGCCTTGTACGCCGCCATGTCGACGCCGGTGGGGCAGTCGCGCGCGCAACCCTTGCAGCTGAGGCAGAGGTCGAGAGCGGCGTGCACCTCGGGGGAGCGCCACCCGCCGGTGATCAGGGAGCCGTTGACCATCTCCTGGAGCGCGCGCGCCCGGCCGCGCGTCGAGTCCTTCTCGTTGCGGGTGGCCTGGTAGCTGGGGCACATCACGCCGCCGGCCGCCGTCGAGTTCGCCAGGCACTTGCCCACGCCGGAGCACTGGTGCACGGCCTCAACGAAATCTGCATCGCTCAGCGACAACGGCGACCTGCTGGCCGCCACCATCCGCAGATCCGCCTCGATGGGGGCAGGATCGACGAGGACGCCGGGGTTGAGCAGGCCCTTCGGGTCGAAGACGTTCTTGATCTGGCGGAACAGGCCGAGCGCCTCGGGGGAGTACATGTGGTGCAGCAGGGCGGAGCGGGCGCGGCCGTCGCCGTGTTCGCCGGACATGGAGCCGCCGAAGGACGCCACCAGTTGTGCGGCCTCCTCGACGAAGGCCTTGTAGCGCTCGGCGCCGTCCGGCTCCGTGAGCGGGAAGTCGATCCGGCAGTGCACGCACCCGTCGCCGAAGTGGCCGTACGGCAGCCCGTGCAGGTTGTACCGGCCGAGGAGTTCGTCGAAGCGACGCAGGTACTCGCCCAGGTGCTGCGGCGGGACGGCCGCGTCCTCCCAACCGCCGTAGGCGGGCTTCTCGAGGCTCACGCCGGCCAGGCCGGCGCCGTCGGCACGGATCTTCCAGAGGCTGATGGCTCGGGCGGGGTCGTCGACGACCCAGCCCTCCGTCGCGGCGGATCCGGCGACGACGGCGTGGGCGCGCTCCAGCACCTCGGCGCGGTCGTCGCCGACGAGTTCGAGGAACATCCAGCCGTCGCCTGCAGGCAGTTCGCCCACGGCCTCCGGCCCGTTCTTCGCGATGACCACGTCGACGATGCGCCTGTCGATGCCCTCGCACGCGGTGGGCTGGAAGCGCAGCAGGTTGGCGATGTCGTCGCCCGCGTCCGGCATGGTGGGGTAGCCCAACGCCACCATGACGCTGACCGGGGCGTCGGTGACCAGCCGCACGGTGGCGCGCACGATCACACCCAACGTGCCCTCGGTGCCGGCGAAGAACTTGGGCAGGTCGAACTTCTTCTCCGGAAGGAGGTGTTCCGGCGAGTAGCCGGAGACCTGACGGATGAACGTGCCGAACTCCGTGCGGATCACGCCCAGGTTGGCGGCGACGAGCGTGCGGAGCTCAGGCACGTCGTCGACCCCGAGCGTCAGTAGCTCGCCGGTGCCGGTGATGATGTCGAGGGAGACGACATTGTCGGACATGCGACCGTAGCCCAGGGCGCGGGGGCCGCAGGCGTTGTTCCCGATCATGCCGCCGACGGTGCAGCGGCTGGAGGTGGACGGATCGGGCCCGAGCCGCAGGCCGTAGGGGCGCGCGGCGATCTGGAGCTGATCCTGCACCACACCCGGATCGATGACGGCGGTGCCGGTCACGGGGTCGATGGAGTGGATCGTGTGGAGGTGCTTCGCCACGTCGATCACCAGCCCCGGCCCGACGGCGTTGCCCGCGCAGGATGTACCCGCGCCGCGGGCGGTGATGGGGGTATCGGTGGCCAGACAGGCGCGCACGAGGGCGATCAGCTCGTCGGAGGTGCGCGGGTGGGCGACGGCCAGCGGCTCGACGCGGTACAGCGAGGCATCCGAGGAATAGAGCGCGCGCGTCAGCGTGGAGGTGTCGACGATGCTGGCGAGCTCACCCAGCTCACTCAGTAGCCGGGCGTGGGGGGCAGCGGTGTCGACGGTCACCCCCCTAGTTTCGTGCGTCGGGAGAAGAATGTCGAAAGGTATCCACCGACGCCTCCCGGCGGATCAGTCCGTGACGGCGAGTGCTGACTGCATCGCGCGGCCAAGGGCCGCGTAATCCTCAGGGTTGATGGCGTCGACGAAGACCCGGCGCACCGAATCCACGTGGTGCGGCGCTGCCCGCTTGAGGAGGTCGAAGCCCTCTTCCGTCATGGTGGCCTGCACGCCGCGGCCGTCGGAATCGCACGAATTGCGCGAGACCAGGCCCATCCGCTCCATCCTCTTGACGGTGTGCGTCAACCGGGAACGGGAATGGCCCACCGAGGAGGCGAGCTCGCCCATGCGCAGCGTGTGGTTGGGGGACTCGCTGAGCCGTACCAACACCTCATATTCGGGCAGAGAGAGGTTAAACTGCCTCAGCGCCTCGTCGAGATACTCATTGATATGCGTGTTGGCCAGGAGGTAGCTCCGCCAGACACGTTGCTGGCTCTCCGTGAGCCAGCCTGCAACTGGTTCTGTCATGTGACCAGGATAGCACAATGGTTGAGAATTAAAGTAGTTGGTCCGCCAAATCCCTAGCCGACGCCGCAGTGGCACGTTAACCTTGCCTGCAACCGTTGAAAGGGATCCCATGGGACTTCGTGAAGAGATCATGTCGCGCTCGGCCGATTCTGTCGGCGCAATGCTGCGGCGGCGTGTGGCGGAGACGCCCGACAAGTTGGCGTTCATGTACCCCGACGGCAAGGCTGAGGGCCCCAACACCTGGAGCCGCCTCACCTGGCGCGAATCCAACGAGATCATCGAGAAGCTCGGCGCCGGACTCCTCGCCCGCGGCGTGAAGTACGAGGACCGCGTGGCCATCTGCTCCAGCACCCGCGTCGAATGGATCTTCCTTGACCTCGCCATCGCGGTCGCGGCAGGAGCCACCACGACGGTGTACCCCAACACGGGCCCTGACGAGGTGCACTACATCGTCAGCGACTCCGGCTCCAGCGTGTTCGTGGCCGAGAACGCCGAACAGTTGGCCAAGGTGCAGGACACCTCTGACTTCGACCAGCAGATCCACACCATCGTCGTGATCGACGGCACGGGCGTCACCTTCGACGACCGCATCGTCTCCTACGACAAACTGATGGAACTGGGCGAGGCCCACCTCAAGGAGAAGCCCGACGCACTGGACGAATCCATCGCCTCGACCAACCACGACACGCTCTCCACCCTGATCTACACCTCGGGCACCACCGGCCGCCCCAAGGGCGTGCGGCTCAACCACCTGTCCTGGGTGTACGAGGGGGCCGCCACCAAGTACCTCGACATCATCGGCCCCGACGAACTGCAGTTCCTGTGGTTGCCGCTCAGCCACGTCTTCGGCAAGGCGCTGATCGCCGCGCAACTGGACTACGGCTTCGCGTCAGCGGTCGACGGCCGGATCGACAAGATCGTCCAGGGCCTGGGCGAGGTGCACCCCACCTTCATGTGCGGTGCACCGCGCATCTTCGAGAAGGTGCGCGCCGCCGTCCTCACCAGCAGCACCGGCGTCAAGGGGAGGATCGCGCGCTGGGCGTTCTCCGTGGGCTACCGCTCCATCGACGACCGGCTCGCCGGCCGCCCGCTCAAGGGTGCGCTCGCGGTGCAGTACAAGATCGCCGACAAGCTGGTGTTCTCCAAGCTGAAGGAGCGCCTCGGTGGCCAGATGAAGTTCATGATCTCGGGTTCCGCAAAGCTCAGCCCGCAGATCCAGAAGTGGTTCTACGGCGCCGGCATCCTCATCGTGGAGGGCTACGGCGCGACGGAGACCAGCGCCATCGCCGCCGTCGACCTGCCGGCGGACCCGCACTTCGGCACCGTAGGCGCCATCGTCCCGGGCGTCGAGAGCAAGCTGGCTGACGACGGCGAGCTGCTGCTGCGCGGCCCCATCATCACCCCCGGCTACCACAACCTGCCGGACCAGACCGCTGAGGCGATCGACGACGACGGCTGGTACCACACCGGCGACATCGCCGAGATCGCCCCCACCGGCCACGTCAAGATCACGGACCGCAAGAAGGACCTGTTCAAGACCTCCGGCGGGAAGTTCGTGGCTCCGCAGAAGGTGGAGGGCGCCATCCAGGCGAACATCCCCTACGTGTCGCAGTCCATCGCCGTGGGCGAGGGGCGCAAGTTCGTGGCCGCCCTCATCGTGCTGGACCCGGTGATGCTGCAGAAGTGGGCCGACAAGCGCGAACTCGGGCACCTCAGCTACGCCGAGCAGTCACAGCGGCCGGAGATCAGGGCCTCCATCGAGAAGTGGATGGGCCGGGTCAACGAGCGGCTCGAGAAGTGGGAGACGGTGAAGCAGTTCGCCATCCTGGACCACGAGCTCACCGTCGAGAACGCGGGCGTCACCGCCAACATGAAGGTGCGCCGCGGTGCGGTCACCGACAAGTACGCCGACGTCGTCGACACCCTGTACCCGCGGGAGGACTGACCCCTTGTTCCGCTGGAAGTGCCCCCTGCGTTGGTCCGACATGGACGCGCAGGGGCACATCAACAACGCCGTGACGGTCGACTACCTGCAGGAGGCGCGCGTCGTCTTCCTGCGCGGCGGCGCCGCGTCGGCACTGCTCGACGAGGGCATCGTCGTGGTCAGCCACCAGGTGGAGTACCGCCGGCCCCTCCATTACGACGGCGCCGAGGTGATCGTCGAGCTGGGGGTGTCGCGGCTGGGGGCGTCGCGGGTGGAGCTGGCCTATGAGGTGTCCCAGGGCGGTGAGGCCGCCCTCGTGGCGCGCACGATGCTGTGCGCCTTCAGCTTCGAGGAGCAGCGGCCCATCCGCTTGAAGCCCGAGTACCGCGAGTTCTTCGACACCCACCGCAGGGAGGTGGAGCCGCTGCGCGACCTGAGGGCTCCGTCGCTGGAGGGCGCAGGCACCCCGGTGTCGCTGCCGGTGCGCTGGACGGATCTGGACAGCTACGGGCACGTCAACAACGCGAAGGTCTACGACTACCTGCAACAGGCGCGCATCGAGGCCACCACGCAGTGGGATCCGACCATGGCCCGGGCCGGCTCGGAAGGCGCGGAGCACATGTGGCTCGTCTCCCGGCAGGACGTCGACTACCTGGCGCAGCTCGAACACCGCCTGGCGCCGTACGAGGTGCGAGTCGCGCCCGTGCAGCTGGGGTCGTCGTCGATCGTGCTGGCCTCGGAGATCGTCGACCCGGCGACGGGCACGGTGCACAACCGGGCGCGGACCATCCTGGTGGTGGCCGATCAGGCGCTGAACAAGTCGACGTTGCCCGGGTCGCTGCGGACGAACCTGGAGAGCCGCCTGGTGTCCTGACGCGATGATGGCTCCGCGAACCTTTCGCGGAGCCACCACTGCGGTGCGTCAGCGCGCGGCCAACTCCACCACCTCTGCGTCGGACAGCGGCGCGTTGTAGACCCGTAGCTCGTCCATCGCGCCCGAGTAGGGGACGTCCCACCAGTTGACGCCCAGGCTGAAGACCCCGTCGGTGGTGGTGAGCACGTCCGGGAACCCGGTGCCCTCGAAGACGCGGGTGCCATCCACCCAGGCCGTGAGCTTCCCGGAGTCGACGGTGAACGCCACGTGGGACCAGGCGCCGACGGGCAGCTTCTGCCCGAAGCCGGCGTCGTACCAGGCCGAACCGGACCAGATCATCGAGCCACCGCCCACGCCGCCGTGTCCGGACGGCAGCAGGCTCACCCAGGAGGTTTCGTCGCGCGCGGCGAAGAAGGTGGGGGTGAACTGCGTGGTCACGGTGGGCTTCAACCACAGGGAGACCGACCAGGTGGGCCCGGAGACGAGGCCATCGGGGAGCCGCACGCCCGAGCCGCCGTCGAACATTGCAGCCTGGCCCTGTACCCCCTCGCCGAACGTGATGCTGCCGCCGGTGGCACCGATCCGCGGGCCGCTCACCGTGCCTGCGGTCTGCCCGTCGGCGGCGTCGAGGTCGCCGTCGAAGGGGTAGCTAGCCACCAGCCCGCCCTCGACGCGGGCGGGCACCACGACGGTGAACTGCCGCGAGCCGGTGACGAGGCCGTTGGTGACGGTGGCGGTCAACTCCACCGTCGCGTCGGGTTCCCCGGCCGTGGGCCGGACGACCGAACCGTCAGCGGCGATGACCGATTCGGCCGAGCTGATCCACACGATGGTCGACCCCTGGGTGCCGGCGGTGGGCAGAGTGAGGTCGCTGATGGCGGTGGCCGGCACCGTGAGGTCGGCCAGCACCCGCTCCACCGCCTCGTCCGGCTCGACCTGCAGCTGCTGAATGGCGCCCAGTGCCGCCCCGTGGGGTGCCAGCGCGCTCCAGGTGGTGACCCATCGCCCCTGGTCAGGGTCGAACTGGCGGGCCACTTCTGCCACGTACGTGGTTCCGCTGAGCCGCAGGATGAGGCGCGACCGGCCGTCCCGTTCCCACGTGCCGCTCATGGCGCCGGTGACCTGACCCTGCTGCGTCAACTCGAGGGAGACGGCCTGATGGATGTCGGTGTCGATGGTGCGCGGGGCGTGGGCCACCACCGCGTAGGTGCCGACGACGTCGTGCCTCTTGACGTCCCTGGCTGTGGCGCCTCCGTAGCGCAGCGGCGCGACGACCGGCCACCCGTCGTCATCGGTGTACATCTCGTGCACCCGGATCTGGTGCTCCTCCCCGCGGCCGGGGAAGCGGGTGTGGAAGACCAGGAACTGCTGGCCGGTGGCCTCGTCGACGAACGGGGAACTGCCGCCGGGGGAGACGTACCCGAGCCCGCGTCCCGCTCCCGGGTCACCGGGCAGCCGCTGGAACTCGTGGTTGCCCAACAACTTCACGGCCGACTCCGCGATGGAGGCGTCGTCGAACAACGGCTTGGCCGGATCCGCCTTGACCTCGGCCATGTCGCGTCCCTCCGCGTCGAGGTACGGCCCGTCCGGGCTGGTGGCGCGGGCGACGCGGATGTTGTAGCCACCCGTCGAATCCAGCCCGCCGTAGGTGACGAACAGGTTGTAGTAGCCGGTGGCGGGGTCATAGCTGACCGCAGGGCCCTCGATGCGGGCGTGGTTGCCGCCCCAGAGGTGCTTGCCGTACCCCTGATCCGGCAGCGGGAAGCCGGTGGAGGGGTCCAGCTCCAGGATGAAGATGCCCCCTGAGAAGGACCCGTAGACCATCCAGAGACGGCCGTCGGCATCGAAGAAGACATCCGGGTCGACGACGTTCGGGTGCACCGTGGCGTCGTAGATGGTGCCGTCCTCGGAGGGCTGGCCCCACATGCCGGATTTCAGGATGAGGCCGAGGTCCTCGTACGGGCCGGTGACCTCGTCGGCCACCGCGATGCCCATCGCGGAGCGGGGTGAGTCGCCACGGCAGGCGTTGTAGTACATGTAGAAGCGGCCGTCGGCCAGCTGGATCACGTCCGGTGCCCACAGCGTTTCGGTTTCCGCCCAGGTGAGCGCCTCGGAGAGCTCGGCGGTGACATCGTCGAACAGCGGATTCTCGGGGGTCACGTCGGCGGCGATCTGCTCCCACTGGACCAGGTCGGTGCTCGAGGCCGCCTGGAGGTGGGAGCCGAACACGTAATGCACACCGTCGACCTCGATGTGGTCGGGGTCGTGCACCGTGGCGTCCGCGAACGCGGGCGTGGGCAGCTGGGGTGCCTCGGGCGGCCGTGCCTCGGCCGGTGAGGCGGCGATCAGCGACAGAGTGGCCACCATCGCCACGGACATAGACAGGGGAGAGCGGAGAGACGACATTGTTGCTCCTCAGGTGGGTATCAGGTCAGGGACAGGGTGACGAAGGAGTGGGGCGGAAGTTCGACCTCGAGGACGCCGTCGGCCGGGAGGCCGACCTCGAACGACGACGGGGCCACCGCGTCGGGCACGTCGGGGCTGTTGTGGTCACTGATCGACGGGGCGGTCAGGATCCGGCCCGTCACCGCTGTGACGGGCCGGCCGCGCAGGGCCAGCCGCACCGTGGTTGCGGCCTCGAGGTCGATGTTGCTCAGGGAGACCAGCGCCGCGCCGTCCTTGGTGGAGGCCGATGCCGAAACCATCGGCACGGTGGCTTTGCCCACCTCACGGGTGCTGACCGGCTCGCCGATCCAGGACACCGCGAGCGAGTCCGCGTCGTGATGCCCCTTGTTCATCTCGAACACGTGGTAGGTGGGTGTCTTGACCAGGCGGTCGCCGTCGGTGTGGAGGACGGCCTGCAGGACGTTGAGCACCTGGGCGATGTTGGCCATGACCAGGCGGTCGGCGTGGCGGTGGAAGGAGTCGAAGTGCACTGATGCCACCAGCGCGTCGCGCATGGTGTTCTGTTGGAACAGGAAGCCGGGGTTGGTGCCGGGTTCGGCTGCGAACCAGGTGCCCCACTCGTCGAGCACGAGGCCGATCCGCTTGCCGGGATCGTAGGCGTCCATGATGGTGCCGTGCCGCGTGAGGAGTTCCTCGATCCGGAACGCCGAGCGCATGGTGTCGTAGTAGACGTCCGTGCTGAACTCGGTGGCGCTGTAGGTGGGCGGCCATTCGCCCGGGTAGGTGTAGTAGTGCAGCGAGATGGCGTCGAAGAAGTGGCGGGGGTTGCAGCCGCAGCCCAGGTCGCCGAGGGTCTTCATCAGAGTCTCGGTCCAGTGGTAGTCGTCCACGTTGGCGCCGCCGGCGATCTTGTAGAGCTTGTTGCCGTCGTGCTCGCGGCAGTAGGTCGAGTACTGGCGGGCCAGGTCGGCGTAGTACTCGGCGCGCATGTTGCCGCCGCAACCCCAGGACTCGTTCCCCACGCCCCAGAAGGGGATGCGCCACGGTTCGTCGCGCCCGTTCTCGCGGCGCAGCTTCGACATCGGGGCGTCGCCGGAGCGGGTGAGGTACTCCACCCAGTCAGCCATCTCCTGCACGGTGCCGGAACCGACGTTGCCGCAGATGTACGGCTCGGTGCCCAGCTGGTCGCACAGGTCCATGAACTCGTGGGTGCCGAAGGAGTTGTCCTCCACCACGTTTCCCCAGTGGGTGTTGACCACGGTGGGGCGCTGGTCCCGGGGGCCCACGCCGTCGCGCCAGTGGTACTCGTCGGCGAAGCAGCCGCCGGGCCACCGGAGATTGGGGATGTCCAGGGCCTTCAGCGCCTCCACCACATCCGTGCGCATGCCGCGGGTGTGGGGGATCTGGGAATCCTCGCCGACGAAGATCCCCTCGTAGATGCAGTGGCCGAGGTGTTCGGCGAAGTGCCCGTAGAGGTGTCGGCTGATCCTGGGGCCGGGGACGTCGAGGTTGATGACGGCGGTGGTGAGCATGGGTCTCCTTACTTCGTGGTCTCGGACTCGGTCCGGAGGATCGGCCAGCCGTCGCGCCAACCGAAGGTGCGGATGGCCAGCTGGAAGTCGCCGCCGAGGTCGGCGTCGTAGTAGTGGTAGGCGATGTGGTCACCCGAGACGGACTGGCCGCCGGGGCCGATGCGCTTGTCGACGGTTTCGAGCAGCAGCGTGCCGCCGCCCTCTGCGAGATCGACCCCCTCCGCGTCGAGGTAGGGCCCCTCAGGTGACCTGGCGCGCCCGACGTTGATGTTGTAGGTGCTGGCTGTACCCCGGCAGCATGAGTCGAACGAGACGAACAGGTAGTACCAGCCGTCGCGGTACAGAAGCGCCGGCGCCTCGATGGCGTTGGTGGCGGTCTGGCGACTGGCGATGGTCACGGGTTCGGCTCCCTCCACGACCGTGCCGGAGGGGAGATCCAGCGGCACCAACTGGATGCCGCCCCAGAACGACCCGAACGCCATCCAGCCCCGGTCCTCTTCGTCGACGAGCACGGCCGGGTCGATGGCGTTGTAGTCCTTGGAGCCGTCGGACGAGACCACCTGGCCGCGGTCGGTCCAGCCCGCCGACGGATCCTCGGCATCGAGCTCGTCGTTGGTCATCAGGCCGATTGCCGATGTGTTGGAGCCGAAGGTTGAGGCGGAGTAGTAGAGGTACCAGGTGCCCTCGTGCTGCACCACCTCTGGAGCCCAGAAGTTCTCCACGCCGGCGATCTCCTCGACGGCCCACTGGGGCGCGGTGTCGGGCCCCCACGCCTCACCGGCGTAGCGCCATTCACGCCCGTCAGTCGAGGTGCGGACCTGGATCGCGCCTTGGGCGACGCGCGGGTCGCCGGTGGAGAACACGAGCCACGGGTGGTCGTCGGTGCCGACGACGAGGCCCGGATCGTGCGTGCGGAGGTCACCAGACACGTCGAGTTCCTCCGCCACGGGCGAGCCCGCCTGGCAGCCGGCCACCAGGAGGGCAGCCACCACGCCCGCGACCCACCTGACGGTCATCCGGCGAACCTCACCATCGTCCAGGAGATCGGCGGAAGCGAGATCTCCAGGGAGCCGTCGGTCAGCGTGGCGCTCTCGTTCGGGCGCGGTGCCACGGTGGTGTCGTCGTCAACGCCGGCCTGCCACCGGGGGTCGGTGTGGTGCAGGGTGACGGCCTCGGTCAGGGACACTCCGGCGGGGACATCGACCACCACCTCGATGGTCTCGCTCTCGGAGCGGTTGACGAGGAACAGCGCACCGGCCGACTCGTCCCACGTCGCGACGGCGTCCACCGCGGGAACAGCGCCGAACGCGTGGCTCTCGATCGTGGGGGAGTCGATGACGACGCGGAGCACTTCGCCCCGGGCGTACCTGGAGGTGAGCGCGAACGGGTGGAAGGTCGTCTGCTTCCAGACGGGGCCGTCGGGCTCGCTCATCACCGGCGCGATGACGTTGACGAGCTGCGCCAGGTTGGCCGACCACACCCTGTCGGTGTGGCGCAGCAGCGAGATGAGCAGGTTCCCGAAGACGACGGCGTCGGCCACCGAGTAGTTGTCCTCGAGCAGTCGGGGTGCCACGGGCCAGTCGTCGCCGGTGGGCGGCCTCGACGGCGTGCGGTCCTGGTACCAGATGTTCCACTCGTCGAAGGAGATGCCGATCTTCTTGTCACTCTTCCGGGCGGCGCCGACGGCGTCGATCGTCGCGCCCACCTGGCTGATGAAGCGGTCCATGTCTTCGGCGGACACGAGGAACTCCTGGAGACCGTGCCCGCCCTCCCAGTAGTAGGCGTGCGCGGAGATCATGTCCACGTGGTCCCAGGCCTCTGTGAGGACGACGCGCTCCCACTCACCGAAGGTCGGCATGGAGCGCTGCGAGGAGCCACACGCGACCAGCTCGAGGGAGGGGTCGATCATCCGCATGGCGCGGGCCGTCTCGGTGGCGATGCGGCCGTACTCCTCGGCGGTCTTGTGACCGATCTGCCAGGGACCGTCCATCTCGTTGCCGAGGCACCACATCCGGACCCGGTACGGCTCGTCAGCGCCGTTGGCCCGACGCTGCTCCGCGAAGTGGGACGTGCCGGGCACGTTGCAGTACTCCAACAGGTCGAGGGCCTCTTGCGTGCCACGCGTGCCGAGGTTGACCGCCATCATGGGCTCGATCCCGGCAAGCCGCGCCCAGGCCATGAATTCGTCGGTGCCGAACGTGTTGGGGTCCGAGGAGTGCCAGGCGAGATCCAGCCGGTGCGGCCGCTCCTCGACGGGCCCCACGCCGTCCTCCCAGCGGTACCCGGAGACGAAGTTGCCGCCCGGGTAGCGCACGGTGGACACCCCGAGCTCACGCACCAGGTCGAGGACGTCGCCCCGGAACCCGTTCTCGTCGGCCGTCGGGTGCCCCGGCTCGTAGATGCCGGTGTAGACGCATCGTCCGAGGTGCTCGACGAACGAGCCGAATGTCCGTCGGCGTACCGGGCCGACCCGGAACGCTGGATTGATGACGACATGGGCATGATGCATGCCTGAGCCCCTTTGCTGAAACTGTACATCGATAGAAATCCAGCATGTCATCTGGCGCGGTGGAAGGTCAAGGCCTGGCCGCAACTGTCGTTTCTAAGCGTGGAGAGTCCTCAAAAGGTCACGATTCGATAACGGCGGTTGCGTGTACATCGATGTAAGTGTAGTTTCCTGGCTACCAGTTCCAGGGTGGGAACGTGACGCCTCTCAACGACCGAGGGTGCGTGGGTCCCGGCCCCCAAAAGAGACGAAAGGGCCAGAAATGTTTGGCAACTTCAACCGCCGCAACTTCCTTCTCGGCGCCAGTGCAGCCCTCGCAGCCCCCACGCTCGCCGCCTGCGGAGGCAGCGACGACTCGGCTTCCGGCTCAGGCGGCAACGGCGGGAGCTCCGGCTCCGGCGTCGAGCTCACCTACATGTTCCGTGGCGGTGAGGACGAGCGCAAGGCATACGACCAGGCCATCAAGGCCTTCGAAGACGAGACGGGCGCCAAGGTGAAGGTCATCGTGACCGACGCCGACTCGTACCGCACCAAGCTGCAGGCCGCCATCACCGGCAACCAGACGCCGGACGTCTTCTACCTCGAACAGGGCGCCGTGATGGCGTTCGCGAAGAA
Source organism: Tessaracoccus sp. ZS01 (assembly GCF_022342445.1). Taxonomy (NCBI): domain Bacteria; kingdom Bacillati; phylum Actinomycetota; class Actinomycetes; order Propionibacteriales; family Propionibacteriaceae; genus Tessaracoccus; species Tessaracoccus sp. ZS01. The sequence continues at coordinate 139,452 of NZ_PQFE01000003.1, forward strand.
CGGCGTCGTCAAGGACATCACCGCCGACATCGAGACCGCCGGCATCGAGGTGGACAAGGTCTGGAAGTACGGCGTGGACTCCTACCGCTTCGACGGGTCCAAGGTGGGCGAGGGTGCCCTCTACGGGCTGCCCAAGGACATCGGTCCCTTCTCCTTCGGCTACAACAAGACGATGTTCGAGAAGGCCGGCATCGCGCTGCCCGACAAGGACACCCCCTACACCTGGGCCGAGTTCCGCGACGTCGCCAAGCAACTGACCACGGGCGAACAGTGGGGCACCGGCCTCAACGTCACCTGGAACCTCCAGGCGTGGGTGTGGTCCAACGGCGGCGACTGGGCCGATGCTGACCGCCGGAAGGTCACCGTCGACACCCCCGAGTTCGCCGAAGCCTTCCAGGATTTCGCCGACATCCAGCTGGTCGACAAGTCCACGCCGTCGGTCGAGCAGGCCCAGACCATGGACACCTACCAGCGGTGGATGCGCGGCCAGATCGGGTTCTTCCCCGTCGGCCCCTGGGACGTCTCCACCTACGCGAAGCTGCCCTTCGACTGGGATCTCATCCCCTACCCGGTGGGTTCCACCGGCAAGACCGCCACCTGGGTGGGTTCGCTCGGCATCGCGGTGTCGTCGAAGACGAAGAACTCCGAGCTCGCGGCCCAACTGGCGATGTTCCTCTCCGCCAACGAGGAGACCCAGCGCCAGCTGTACAAGGCCGGCGTCCAGATCCCCAACCTGGTGGACATGGCTCACGGCGAATACGCCGAGTCCGAGGGCATGCCCGAGAACAAGATCGAGTTCGTCCAGATCGCCGAGGAGTACGGCCGCGCCCTGCCCGCCGCCACCACCTGGTCCGGCGAGTGGTACGACGAGTTCTGGGTGGGCATCCAGCCGGTGCTCGACGGGAAGATCAGCGCGGCGGACTACTGCAAGGACGTCCAGCCGCGCATGCAGCAGAAGCTCGACGCCGCCAACCAGGCCGCCGGTATCTGATCACCTTCGACGGTGGGGCGGGGCTCCTGCCCCGTCCCACCCCCATGACGGGAGAGCACTGTGCACACCAGCGTCAACGTCGCCGGCCACAAGGCCGGCACGCGAAAGACCCATCTGTACCGACGGGAGCACTGGGTCGCCGCGGCCTTCATCGCCCTGCCGCTGCTCGGCTTCCTGGTGTTCGCCATCGGGCCGTTCCTGTACGCGGTGTACGCGTCGTTCACGAACTGGAACATGCTCAGCGACCCCCAGCCTGTCGGCCTCCAGAACTACATCACCGCCTTCAACGACCCCTACTTCCTCACGTCGCTGGGCAACACCTTCTTCTACATGATCGGCATCCCGATCGGCCTGGTGCTGGCCCTGACCCTCGCGCTGGCCATGAACCGGCGCATGCCCGGCCGGGCGCTGTTCCGCTCGATCTACTACGTGCCCGTGGTCAGCTCGCTCGCGGCCGTCTCGATCCTGTGGCAATGGGCCTACAACGGTGACTTCGGCCTCGTCAACCAGGTGTTGGAGCTCGTCGGCATCGACGGCCCCAACTGGCTGCAGAACACCGCCACCGTCAAGCCTGCCCTCATCATCATGGCCGTGTGGAAGGGCCTCGGCTACTCGATGCTGCTCTACCTCGCAGCGCTGCAGAGCGTGCCGGCCTCGCTGATGGAGGCGGCTGAACTCGACGGCGCCGGTTCCTTCCGCAGGTTCTGGCACATCACGCTGCCCATGGTCCAGCCCGTGACCTTCTTCCTGGTTGTCACCGGCGTCATCGGCGGCTCCCAGATCTTCACCGAGATCAACATCATGACCCCCACGGGCGGCCCGGAATATTCGTCGGCGTCGATCGTCTGGTACATCTGGCAGAAGGCTTTCGCCAACCTGCAGATGGGCTACGCGTCGGCGATGGCGGTCCTCCTCGGCCTGCTCGTCTTCATCATCACGGCCCTGCAGTTCTGGTTCAACGCCAGGCACGGCCACGAAGGAGCTGAGTGACATGGCGTCGACAGCCAAGACCCGCTATCGCACCGGCAACATCATCGTCGCGGTACTGCTACTGATCGGCGGCATCGTGATGGTGGCTCCGCTGCTGTGGATGGTGTCGACCTCGCTGAAGACCCAGGACGGCGTCTTCTCCCTCCCTCCGGAGTGGATCCCGCCACTGCCGCAATGGCAGAACTACCTGCGGGTGTGGGATGCGGGCCCGTTGGCCAGTGGCATCAAGAACTCGCTGATCGTGTCGCTGACGGTGACCATCGTGGGCTCGATCACCTCGACGCTGGCGGCGTTCGCCTTCAGCAAGCTCCGCCTCCCCGGCAAGAACGCGATCTTCCTGTTCATGCTCGCCGGCATCATGATCCCGTTCCCCACCCTGATGATTCCCCAGTTCGTGATGTTCTCGAAGCTGGGTTGGATCGACACCCTGCTGCCGCTGATCGTTCCGGGCCTGTTCGGCAACATCATGATGATCTTCTTCCTCCGCCAATACCTGCACAGCGTGCCGGATTCCCTCATAGAGGCCGCCAAGATTGACGGCGCCGGTTATCTGCGGATCTTCGGCTCCATAGTGCTGCCTCTTATTCGGCCCGCTATCGCCGCGCAATTCATCCTCTGGTTCATGGCGGTGTGGAATGACTATCTGGCGCCGATCATCTACCTCAACAGCCCGGAGAAACAGACGCTTCAGGTGGTCATTGCCAACTTCAATGCCAATTACGCCATTCAGACCGACTATCCGTTGATCATGGCCGCTTCGGTGATCGCACTCGTGCCGGTTTTCGTGATCTTCGTCGCCTTCCAGAAGCAGATCATCGAATCCGTCGCACTCACCGGGACGAAGGGCTGACATGGGACCCGACTACCTGGCTGTGAAGGCCGTCTCCCACACCGATCCCGGTCTCTGGGGCGCCCATGACCCCACCGTCGTCCGGGCCCGGGACGGCCGGTGGCTGATGATGTCCACGGACACCGCCGTGGCCGGCTCTCCCGGTGCCGGCGTCCAGATCCGGCAATCCTGGGATCTGGAGACCTGGACCTGGTTCGGGCACGCCTTCAGCGGGGTGCCCGGTCCCGCCGCCGAGTGGTCGGGTGCCCACGGCATCTGGGCCCCGGAGGTCATCCGGCGGGGCGAGGAGTACCGCATGTACTACTCGGCCAGTTCCTTCGGCTCCCGTACCTCGGCGATTTCGTTGGCAACGGCCCCTGATGCCGCCGGTCCCTGGGAACACCGGGCCATCGTCGTGTCGACGCGGCACGACGCCGACGATGTCAACGCCATCGACGCCGCAGTGACCACCGATGCCGACGGCAACGACTGGCTGCTGTACGGCTCGTTCTTCGGTGGCCTGCGGATCCTCCCGCTGGACGAAGCGGGGTTCCCGCTGGAACCCGGTGATCTGGGGGAGCCCGTCGTGCACCGGGCCGCGTCGATCAACGGCGCCGTCGAGGGCGGCCACATCATCGCCGCACGGGGGCGGTACTTCCTGGTCTGCTCGTTCGACTCGCTCTTCGACACCTACAACGTTCGCGTCGCCGCCTCGGATTCGATCGCCGGCCCGTACGTGGACGCCACCGGAGCCGGCCTCATCGACGACTCGGAGCCGCCTGCTCAGGTAGGGACCCTGATCCTGACGAGCTACGAAGCGCCGGACGGCACCATCTGGGCCGCGCCCGGGCACAGTTCGCACTTGGTGACGCCCTCGGGGCTGGTCCTCGTGCACCACGTCCGCGACGGCGCTGACCCGACCCGCCACACGGCGCACCTCCGGGCGCTGAAGTGGACCGCCGGCGGCTGGCCGGTGGCCAACCCGCTGCCTGCACCCGGGCACGACGTGCCCGAGGGCGCCGTGTGGGCGGGCCACTGGCTCGTCTACCGGCTGGAGGCGTCGGCCCCCATTCCCGTGCGCCCCACGCGGGTGGAGCTCAGCGGTGCAGATCTGGCGGCACTCGCCACGGCGGGCCGCGGGAGCGTGTCGCTGGCGGGGCAGGTCGTCGACGCGGTGTGCTTCGCCCATGACGGGGAACTCGCGTTCGCGGGAATCGACGAGCAGGGAGTGACGGTGTGGGGCATCAAGGCGTGAAGCGGTCGCCTCGCACGGGCGGCGGGTGGGCGGAGACAGCCATGCGCTGGCTCGGCACCGGCACCCAGGTGGTGGAGGTCAGCCTCGCCTGGTGGGTGGCGACCCTGCTCGGCCTGATCCTGTTCGGCCACCTGCCCGCCAGCGTGGCCGCCGTGTCGGTTCTCGGCAGGCTGGGCACCGACGACGCCAGCACCCGTCCGCTCGGTGACTTCGTCCGCGCCTGGCGCGCCACCCTGGTCCGCAGCACCGTGGTCGGCTGGCCGGCGACGCTTGCCCTCGTCGTCCTGAGCTTCAACGGCTGGGTGCTGAGCCGCGGCGATGAGCCGTGGATGGCCCCGATGTCCGTGGTCACGGTGTGCGTCGCCGCGTGCCTGTCGCTGGGGCTGGCTTACGTCGTGGCCATGCTGGCCGACGAGCGCGGGCGTCGCGTCCCCGTGCTCACGCTGTGGCGTGCCGCGCTGGGCGTCTGCCTCGTGTCGCCGGCGACGGCGGCTGCCTGGGCGGTCAGCGCCGCAGGCCTGGCCGTCATCGCCTGGCGCTTCCCGGTCCTGGTCCCACTGGCCGTGCCGGGGTTGTTGGCGCTGCTCACCGCGTGGTTGATGCGCCGGCGCCTGGATCAGACCGGGGTCTTCGCCCCGGAGGACTCGCGCTCGACGATGGTGAAGTCTGCATAGAGGTGGCGCACGGGCAGCCGGTCCTTCAGGGGAGTGGCTGCCTCACGGACGCGGTCCTCCAACATCGCCACCGCCACCCGGGCGATCTGCTGGCGTCCCGGAGACACGGTGCTGAGGGTGGGGCGCGTGAAGGCGGCATCCTCGATGTCGTCGAAGCCGATGACCGCCACCTGGCTGGGCACGTCGATCCGGTGTGAATGCAGGGAGTGGAGCACGCCCAGCGCGAGCGTGTCGTTCAGGGCGACGACGCCGTCGAACTCCGCGCCGGACTCGATGAGTTCATCGGTCGCCTCCGCTCCGGTGTTGCGGTGCCACAGCCCCGTGGGCCGGATCAGTTCCTCCCGGACGGGCAACCCGGCCTCGTCCATGGCCCGGCGGAACCCGCGCTCACGCAGTGCTGCGGACCCGACCACCTCGCCGGGGTGCGCCCCGACGACGGCGATGCGGGTCCGGCCCTGCTCGATGAGGTGCCGGGTGGCCGCGGCGGCGGCCTCCACGTTGCTCATCGTGATGTGGTCGTTCGGGGAACCGAAGACGCGCTCGCCCAACAGGACGAGTGGGAAGTCGACGGTGAACAGCCTGATGTCCTCCGGCCCGAGGGCCAGCGGCGAGAAGATGGTGCCGTCGGTCATGGTGCGGAGCGGCCCATGCAGGACGTCGATCTCGCGGTTCCGATCCGAGTTGGTCTGCTCGATCAGCACGCGCAGGCCTGCCTTCTCAGCTTCCACGATGACGGAATCAGCGAGTTCCGCGAAGTAGGGGAGCTTCAATTCGGGCAGTGCCAGCCCAATGAGGCCCGTCCGTCCCCGACGGAGGTTCCGGGCGGTGAAGTTCACCTCATAGCCGAGCTTTTCGATGGCATTCTCAACCCGCTTGCGGGTCTCCGGACGCACATGTGGGAATTCATTGACGACGTTGGAAACGGTCTTGACCGAAACGCCGGCAAGCTTCGCAACATCCTGCATCGTAGCGGCCACTTCGAGTCCTTTCCCCGCGGTGATTCTGCTCTGGAGGAGCGGATGAATTCAGCGCAACTTCATTGTTCCACACGCATTCCATCGATAGGAAAGCGATGGCCCCGCTATGGCGCGGGCTGGCAGGTGGGGCACCACCAGATGACACGCTGCTGGTCCACGTCGGCGTCGGCGACGGACCTGCCGCCGCCCAGTTCCGAGGCCTCGATCAGTGTGCCGCATCGGCGACACGGGCGGTGCCGGCGCCCGAACACGAACGTGTTCTCTCCTCGCCGGTGGATCCCGGTGAACGTCCGGACGGGGTTCGTGAGGTTCCCGCGCATCAGTTTCGCGGCCAGGTCGATGACGGCGGGGACGTCGCACAGGGCCACCGATGTCGTCGGGTGGAGGCCCTGCAGGAAGCAGACTTCGACGCGGTACTCGTTGCCGAGGCCCGCCAGGTTGCGTTGGTCCAGCAGCGCCTCGCCGATGGTCCGCTCGGGGCGGGACGACACCCGGCGGACCGCCTCGTCGCGCCCCGTGGGCTCCCAGCGGCCGGGGGAGTGCCAGTCGTCGGCGAGCACGTCAGGGCCGAGGTGCGCGGTGCGTCGGTCGTACTCCCTCGCGGGCCAGAGCTCGACCACGCCGAGCCAATGCCCCACCAGCTCGACCCCGCCGTCGACCCGGATCACCAGGCGGGCGGTATGGGCGGGCGCCGACCATTTCGCCCCGACCGCATGGATGCGCCAGGTGCCGTCCATGCGGAGGTGCGTGTGCAGGATGCGGTCCGCGCACTGCCAGTAGAGGTGCTTGCCGTAGGGCCAGATGCGGTCGATCGTGGTGCCCACCAAGGACTGAGTCGCGAGCGCGGGCACGCGGAAGTCGCTGTGCTCGATCGTCCGCCCGACGAGGGGCTGGAGCCGCTGCGACAGTTGCCAGACGGTGTCGCCCTCAGGCACGGGGCGCCTCCACCGTGATGCCCTTCGGCGTGAGCCGTGCACCGGCGGCCAGCAGCGTGGCCTCGAGGCTCGACGAACCCACCCGTTCGCCGTCGACCTCTTCGATGCGGAGCCTGCCCATCCTTCCCTCACCCACGGCGCGCACGAGGGCGTGGATGACCAGGGTGGCGTGGCGTTCGCGGTGCTCGGAGCCGCCGAAGAGGGTGAGGATGCGGCCCCCGCGGGTGAGGTGGGCGAGGCAGACGCCGTCGGCCAGCACGACGAGGGCGCCGGCCGCGCGCGAAGGGTGGGCCGTCGGGTGCGCGGGCCAAGGGAGGATCGAGCCGTACGGGTTGGCCGGGTCGAGGGCCGCCAGGACCTGGAGGCTGCGGGGCCCCTCGACCGCCAGCCCTTCGGGAACGGCCGGGCCCCGATTCTCGTGCGAGCGAAGCTGCTCGATGAGGTCAGGCGTGCTGAACTGCGCGCCGCCCAGGCCTTCCACGAGGTAGCCGCGCAGCATCTTGCCGGCTTCCTCCAGCTTGGACAGCAGCCGATAGGCGGCGGCGAAACCGCCGGGCGTGCCGTCAGCCGTCACCCCACCGCGCGTGATCACGCCGAAGCGCTCGAGCCACGAGGACGCCAACGCCAAGGCCGCCTCGGCAGGGGTGGGCTGGGTGTCCCGCACCCGGTACCACCGGCCCGAGACCTGCGGTGGGGTCAGCGATCCCTGCCCGCTCAACAGCGCGCGAGACGGGCGGGGGAGTCGGGCACGCCGTCGGGGCGAGGGGCGGCTGGCCTTGTGCGCTCCCCGGGCGGCGCCGCCGATACGGGCCCGCACGGGAGCCATCGACGCCGGGGCGATCGCGCCCTCCTCCGCCGCGTGCCAGAGTGCGTCCGCGAGTTCCACAGCGGACTCAGAGCCGTGGATCGACGCGAACGTACCGTCACCCTCCGCGAGCCGGGCGGCCACGGCGAGCGCCTCCTCCGACGGCGGCTGGTCCGGTGGCCCGAGCAGGTCGAGGTCGTCCGCCGGGACCAACGCCACCAGCGGGTCGTTCGGCCCTGCGGAGCCACGCAGACGGACCACCACCTCGCCCTCGGCGAGCAGCGCGTCGAGGTGCGCTGCCTGGTAGCCCGCCAGACGGGCGGGCAGCACGTGGGTTTCCCAGGCGCTGGCGGGGAGCGCGGCTCCGGCGAGCCGTTGCAGGGCGAGCAGCACCTCGTCGGGGCTGGACACAGGCCTGTCGTCGACGTGGTGTGATGCCGCCAAGAAGCGGGCGAAGCCCTCCTGCGAGACGGGCTGCAGCTCCGATCGCGCCTTGTAGAGCGAGCGGCTACGCAGCCGGCGGAGCACCTCCGGGTCCACGAATTGGGGCTCCGTGGCGGTGAACCGCCCGGCCACCAGGCGCTTTGCCACCCGCTCCCGCTCCAGCACCAACCCGACGGTGGCCACCCCCAGCCCGAACGCGTCGGCCACCTCCTGCGCACTGAAAGGACCGTGGGTGCGGGCGTAGCGGGCGATGAGCTGGGTCAGCGGGTCGCGGCCCTCCACCTGAGGCGCGGCGTACCCGGCGGGTACCGGGATCCCGAGCGCGTCGCGCAGCAGGGCCAGATCCGAGACCGCCACCAGGTGCGGGCGCCCTGCCAGATTGAGCACCACCACCTCGCTGAGCCGCTCCGCCACGGTGGCGACGGAGGCGGCCCACCACTCAGGCGACACCTTCCCCTCGAGCTCGACGAGGGGAACCGGCCCCAGTTCCCGCGGCAGCGCGGCCACCGCGTCGTCGTGGCCCGCCCGTCGGTTCGACGCGGTGCGCTGCAGCTCGGCGACCACCTCGGCCACGACGTCCGGGTCGAGCACCTCGCGCAGGTCCAGCGTTCCGAGCGCGGCGGCGAGGAGTTCCGGGTCCATGGCGAGCAGCGCGGCGCGGCGCTCCGCGAGCGGCGCGTCGCCGTCGTAGATGAAGGCCCCGGGATAGCGGAACAGGAGCGTGGCCGCGAACGGGCTGGGTTGATCGGTGACCACCTCCACGAGCCGCACCGCGCCGGAGCGCAGCCCGCGCATGAGCTCGACGAGACCGGGCAGGTCGTAGGCGTCCTGCGTGACCTCGCGCACCGTCTCGATGATGATGGGGAACCTCGGGTGGTGCCTGGCCACCTCCAGGAGTTGGGCCGAACGCTGCCGTTGCTGCCAGAGCGGCGCGCGCCGGCCCGGGTTGGGCCGGGGGAGGAGCAGCGCCCGGGCGGCGCACTCGCGGAAGCGCGCTGCGAACAGGGCCGTGCCGCCCACCTGCTCGACGACGATGCGGCCCACGTCGTCGGGGTCGGTCAGGAGGAGTTCGGGGAGGCGCTCGACCAGATCGGAATCAGGGAGGCGCAGCACGATGCCGTCGTCGCCGGCCACGGGCACCACGTCGATGCTGACCTCCCGCGACAGCGCGTCCGCGATGATCAGCGACCACGCGCCCAGCACCCGTCGGCCCAGCGGCGAGTGGATGACCACGCGCCAGTCGCCCAGCTCGTCGCGGAACCGCTCCAGCACGACGGTGTGCTCGTCCGGCACCGACCCCGTCGCCGTGCGCTGCTCAGCCAGGTAGCGCTCCAGGTTGCGGCGGGTGTTCCTGTCCAGGAAGGGGCGGTCCAGCCGCTCCGGATTGCGCGAGGCCTCCCGCTGGAGGCGGCCGATGTTCCTGCCCAGCTCCGCGGGCCGCCCCTCATCCTCGCCGCGCCAGAACGGCAAGCGGCCGGTGTTGCCCGGGGCCGGCGTGACGAGCACCCGGTCGCGCGTGATCTCCTCCACGCGCCAGGACGACGCGCCCAGCGTGAAGACGTCGCCCACCCGTGATTCGTGGACCATCTCCTCGTCGAGTTCACCCACCCGCCGGGCACCGGCCTCCTCGCCGGCGAGGAATACGCCGAACATCCCCCGGTCCGGGATGGTGCCGCCCGAGGTGGCGGCCACCCGCAGCGCGCCCGGCCTGGGGTAGAGCCGGTTGTCCTCGCCCATCGCCAGCCTGGCGCGCAGGTTGCCGAAGTCGGCTGAGGGGTAGGCGCCCGTGAGCAGTTCCACCACGGAATCGAGCAGCGACCGGTCCAGATCCGAGTAGGGCCGCGAGCGCGTGACGGCGGTGAACCACCCGTCGACGTCCAGCCCCTCGTCGCCCTCTGCGGCCGTTGCGGCGACCGTCTGCTGGGCCAGCACATCCAGCGGGTGCTGGGGAATGTGGAGCTCCTCGATGTCGCCGGCCAGCATCCGCTCCGTCGTGACGACGGCCGAGGCGAGGTCGCCCCTGTGCAACGGGAAGACCTGGCCCACGGACGTGGCTCCCACCACGTGCCCCGCGCGCCCGATGCGCTGCAGGGCGCTGGCGACCGACGGGGGAGAGGCGACCTGGAGGACCCGGTCCACCGCCCCCATGTCGATGCCGAGTTCGAGCGAACTGGTGGCCACGACGCACTTGAGTTCGCCGGATTTCAGCGCGCCCTCGATCTCGGCGCGCTGCTCCTTGCTGACCGAGCCGTGGTGGGCGCGCGCGATGACCAGCGGCGCGCCCCTGACCGTGTCCACGGGTGCCATCACCTGGGCGGGCGGGCGCGCAGGGATGGGCGGGAGCGTGTCGGGGTCGTTCTCCTCGGCCCACATCTCGTTGAGCCGGCCGGTGATGCGCTCGGCCGAGCGGCGGCCGTTGGTGAAGATCAGGGTGGAGCGGCCCTGTTTGACGGCGTCGTAGAGTTCCCGCTCCACATGCGGCCAGATCGAGCCGTTCGTGGCCGGGCCGCCGCGCAGCAGGTCCAACAGGTCGCCTGCGGTGCCGTCGCCTGCGTCGGGATCCGGGATGTCGGTGAGGTCCTCCACCGCGGTGCGCACGGTCACGTCCCACGACTTGTGGGCGGGCGGGGCCACCACCGTGACGGCCCTGTCGCCGCCGAGGAACGAGGCGACCTGCTCGATGGGGCGCACGGTCGCCGACAACGCCACGCGTTGGACGTCGCGTCCCACCAGCATGTCCAGCCGTTCGAGGGACAGGGCCAGGTGTGAGCCACGCTTCGTCCCCGCGACGGCGTGGATCTCGTCCACGATCACGGTCTCGACGGAGGTCAGCGTGCGCCGGGCCGAACTCGTCAGCATCAGGTACAGCGACTCGGGCGTGGTGATCAGGATGTCGGGCGGCCGCCGGATGAGGGCGGCGCGCTCCCGCTGCGGTGTGTCGCCGGAGCGCACGCCCACCGACACCTCGCTCCACGGGACGCCGAGGCGCTCAGCGGCCAATCGGGTGCCGGTGAGTGGCGCGCGCAGGTTGCGTTCAATGTCGACGCCCAGCGCCTTGAGCGGCGAGACGTACACGACGCTGGTCCCGGCCGTCGGGAGCCTCTCGGGCCGCGTCGCCAGGCCGTCGATGGCGGAGAGAAAGGCCGACAGCGTCTTGCCGGAGCCGGTGGGCGCGACGACGAGCGCATGCTCGCCCCGCGCGATCGCCGTCCAGGCCTCGGCCTGGACTGCAGTGGGGGCCGAAAACACGCTGGCGAACCACTCGCGCGTGGGAGCGGAGAAGTTCGCCAGCGGGTCAGGTGTGGTCATCAGCCAGCGGTGTCCGCGGGCTCCTCGGTGCCGTCGGTGCTCCAGTTGATGTGGAAGGCGCCCTCGGCATCGATGCGGCGGTAGGTGTGGGCACCGAAGTAGTCGCGCAGACCCTGGGTGAGAGCCGCGTTGAGACGGGGTGCGCGCGCCTGGTCGTAGTGCGCCAGGGCTGCCGCGAAGCCGGGAACGGGGACGCCGGCCTTGACTGCCACCGACACCACCTCGCGCCACGCGTCCTGCGAGCTGGCCAGGCCCTCAGCCACGGACGGCGCCTCGAGCAGCGTGGCGAGCTTCCTGTCCGCGTACTCCGAGCGGATGCGCTCGAGCAGCTTCGCACGGATGATGCAGCCGGCGCGCCAGATCTTGGCCACCTCGCCGACGTTGATGTCCCAGCCGTATTCGGCCCCGGCCATGCGGATCTCGTCGAGACCCTGCGCGTAGGCGACCACCTTGGAGGCCCACAGCGCCTGGCGGATCTGCTCGACGAACGCCTCGCGGTCCGCCACCTGGATCTTCGCGTCGGGACCCTGCAACGCGGCCTGCGCCGCCTGGCGCAGTTCGGGGGCCGACGAGATCGCGCGGGCGAAGACGGACTCGGCGATGGTGTTGACCGGGGTGCCCAGGTTGAGGGCCGACTGCACCGTCCAGGTGCCGGTGCCCTTCATGCCGGCGGCGTCGACGATCACCTCGACGAGGGGGCGGCCGGTGCGGGGATCCTTCTTGCGGAGGACCTCGGCGGTGATCTCGATGAGATAGGAGTCCAGGTCGCCGGTGTTCCAGGTGGCGAACACATCCGCCATCTCGTCGTGCGAGAACCCCACGGCCTTCAGGAGTTCGTACGCCTCGCCGATGAACTGCATGTCGGCGTACTCGATGCCGTTGTGCACCATCTTCACGAAGTGGCCCGCGCCATCCGGCCCGATGTAGGTGCAGCAGGGTTCGCCGTCGACCTTGGCGGAGATGGATTCGAGGATGGGCCCGAGCGCTTCGTAGGACTCCGGGGAGCCGCCGGGCATGATCGAGGGGCCTTCGAGCGCGCCCACCTCGCCACCGGAGATGCCGGCGCCGACGAAGTGGAGGCCGAGGTCGCGCAGCTTGAGCTCACGCCTGCGGGTGTCCTCGAAGTGGGCGTTGCCGCCGTCGACGACGATGTCGCCCTGGTCGAGCAGCGGGACCAGCAGGTCGATGGTGGAATCCGTGGGGGCGCCGGCTTTGATCATCAGGATCATGCGGCGGGGACGCTCGATCGAGGCGACGAAATCTGCCAGCTCGACGGCGGGGACGAAGTCACCCTCATGGCCGTGTTCGGCCACCAGTTCGTTGGTCTTGTTGGGGGTGCGGTTCCACACGGCCACACGATGGCCGTTGCGTGCCAGGTTCCGGGCCAGGTTAGAGCCCATCACCGCCATTCCGATGACGCCGACAGCTGCCAGATTGCTCATGGAAGTTCTCCTCACGTTCGTTCCCCTTGAGCCTAGTGGTGCGGGGCCAATAGGGGGAGCCCGTCTGAGCGGTCGCAGCTCCGAAGAACTCCAGATAATTCTTGACGTCAAGATGATTTCCTGTCACCCTGCGACTGCCCACGCTCACTCACAAGGGACTTGGTCACGGGTTGATCACGGATCGCTCACCTTAACCGATCAATCAGTCGTTTGCTATGAGCGTTACCGCGTCCAATGGCGGGGCGCCGAGTGAGCGAGTGTACGGTTTGTCCCTAGGAACAGCTCCTGTCGAAGTAGATCCGGAGGATTAATGACTTTCAAGCGTTACATGAAGGCCGGCGCAGTGCTGGCCGTCGCAGCCCTGGGCCTGAGTGCCTGTGGCACCGGCACCACCGAACCCGCCGCTGAGGAAAGCCCCGCTGCCAGCACCGCCCCTGCCGAGGAGAGCACGCCCGCTGAAGAGCCTGCCGGCGAGCCCGTGGAGATCCAGTACCTCCACCGTCTCCCCGACGGCGAGGGCATGACCCCGGTCAGCGAGATCGTTCAGCGTTGGAACGACGAGAACCCGAACATCCAGGTCACCGCCACCAAGTTCGATGGCAAGGCCCAAGAGATGATCACCAAGCTCGAGACGGACGTCAACGCGAACAACGCTCCCTGCCTCGCGCAACTCGGTTACGCCGAAGTTCCCGAGATGTTCGTCAAGGGCCTGGTCGAGGACGTCACTGAAGAGGCCAAGAAGTACGAGGGTGACTTCGGCGGCGCGTTCGGCCAGATGTCGGTCGGAGGCACCATGGTGGGCCTGCCGCAGGATTCGGGCCCGCTCGTCTACCTGTACAACGAGGCTGAGTTCGAGAAGCTCGGCATCGAGGTCCCGACCGACTCCGCGTCGTTCGTCGAGGCCGCCAAGAAGGCTGCTGCCGCAGGCAAGTACATCGCTGACTTCACCCCTGACGAGGCGCAGTACTGGCTGTCCGGCCAGGCCGCCGGCGCCGGCGCCGTCTGGTACGGGGCTGAGAACGATCAGTGGGTCGTGAAGACCGACACCGCGGAATCCCAGGCCGTCGCTGCCATGTGGCAGGAACTGCTGGACAACAAGGCCGTCCTCACGCACGACCGTTGGGGCGACGCCTACGGCGCAGCCCTGGTCGACGGCAGCCTCATCGGCAACATCGCCGCCGCCTGGGAGACGGGTTTCGCACTCGATGCCCTGGACGGGACTGCCTTCGAGGGCCAGTGGCGCGTCGCTCAGATGCCCGCCATCAACGGTTCCGAGCTGACCGGCCCGAACGGCGGCTCTGGCGTGGCGGTCATGAAGGGCTGCGCCAACCCGGCTGAGGCCATGGAGTTCAACGCCTGGTTCAACACCCAGGTCGATGACCTCGCGCAGCAGGGCCTCGTTCCCGCCGCCACCGCCGTCGCCGCGACGCCCGAGAAGATGAGCCGCCAGTTCGGTGGCCAGGACGTCATGGCTGAACTGGTGAAGGCCAACGAGCGCATGAGCACCGAGTTCGGCTACATCCCGGGCTTCTCCGCCGTGGGTCCGAAGATGGCTGAGGCAGCTGCTGCCGCCGCCAACGGTTCCGGCAAGGTCGCTGATGTGTTCGTGGCTGCGCAGGCGGCATCCATCGCTGCCCTGCAGGATGCTGGTCTTTCGGTTGCCAGCTGATCGTCGATGATCCAGTGGACCCGGGCCTGGGAGCGGAGCCTCCGCACCCAGGCCCGGTTTCCGTCCGCACAAGATTAATAGGAGAGAATATGTCCTCGCCCAGCACTACAGCTGAGCCGAAACGCAGAAGGTGGAGCCGACAGGCTAGGCATCAAGCGATCAGCGGTTGGGCGTTCGCACTGCCGTTCTTCCTGGCGTTCTGCCTCGTCTTCATCGCTCCCATCGTCTCGTCTGCCCGCTCGGCCCTGTTCACCATGAAGGCGAGCGGGGGCCTTTACGGTGGTGGCACGATGACGGAGCAGTTCGTCGGTCTGGAGAACTTCCGGGTCGCGGCGTCGAACCCTGCATTCTGGGAAGGTGTCGGACGCGTCATGCTGTTCGGCCTGGTGCAGATTCCCGTCATGATCGGAGTCGCGCTCCTCCTGGCGCTGCTCCTCGACTCGTACCTGGTTCGCCGCCCGGGCCTCTGGCGCCTGTCCTACTTCCTGCCCTACGCCATCCCGGGCTTGATCGCCGCCATCGTGTGGGGATACCTCTACATCCCCGAGGTGTCGCCCTTCGCGGATGCCTTCGGCAGTGTTCAGGGATCCCCCTTCTTCCTGTCGCCCCCAGTGGTGCTGTGGTCCATGGCCAACATGACCACGTGGACCTACACGGGCTACAACATGCTGATCTTCCTGGCCGCTCTGCAGGCGATCCCCGGAGACCTGTACGAAGCTGCCCGCATCGATGGCGCCTCGGGTTGGAAGATCACCACGCAGATCAAGATCCCCATGGTGGGCAGCGCAGCGCTGCTGGCAGTGCTGCTGTCGATCATCGGCACGGTGCAGTTGTTCAACGAGCCCGCAGTCGTGCAGACGTTGGCCACCTGGATGCCCAACAGCTACACGCCGATGATGATGGCCTACAACACGATGATGGGTCAGATCACCCCGAGCGGCGCTGGAATGGCGTCCGCCATCTCCATCCTGATGGCCCTGATCGCCGGCTCACTCGCCATCGTCTACTTCCTCGCGCAGCGGAGGCTTCAGAAGTGATGTTCACCAGAGTCACGAACCCCAAGACGAAAACCACTCCGGACGGGTTGGTGTACCGCCCGTCGATCGACGGTCTGCCCCCGCGTGCCATCGCGCCGAGCAAGACGGCTCGCAACCTCACGACGGTGGTCCTCGCCCTCATCGGGTTGTATTTCCTCCTGCCCATCGTCTGGGTGATCTTCGCGTCGTCCAAGACCAAGGGTGACCTTCTGGGCACCTTCGGCTTCTGGTTCGGCAACGACGTCAGCTGGGGGGCCAACTGGAGCGCCCTGATGTCGTGGACGCAGGACCTGTTTCCCCGCTGGGTAGCGAACTCGGTGTTCTACTCCACCGTGTCCGCAGCCGTCGGGACGCTCCTCTCGGTGGCCTGCGGCTACGCTCTGGCCAAGTTCACGTTCCCCGGCCGAGGCATCATGCTGGGCGCCGTCATGACCGGCCTGCTCATGCCCGTGGCTCTGCTGACGGTTCCGATGTACCTGTTGTTCACGCAGATGGGAATCACCAACACCATCTGGTCGATCCTCATCCCGTGCATGGTGTCGCCGTTCGGCGTGTTCCTCGGCAACGTGTACGCCGCCACGTCGGTGCCCACGGAGTTGCTCGAAGCCGCCCGCATCGACGGCGCCGGTGAGGCGCGCATCTTCTTCACGATGGTGTTGCGTCTCCTCTCACCCGCGATGGTGACGGTCTTCCTGTTCATCTTCGTCGCCACCTGGAACAACTTCCTCCTGCCGTTGATGATGATCAGCTCCGCGGAGCTGAAACCCGTCACCCTGGGCCTCTACGGAATGATGAGCTACTTCGACCCCAACCGGGGTGCCGTCATGCTCGGGTCGCTCCTGGGCGTCATCCCGCTGATCGCGCTGTTCCTCTTCCTCCAGCGCTTCTGGAAGGCCGGCTTGGCGGCTGGTTCCGTGAAGGGCTGATCCACCACCGGATCATTCGACGCGGGGTCGGGCATTGCGCCCGGCCCCGCGTCGTTGTGCTTGGCGGGTGGGTGCTGGGTTTGATGCCGTCCTTGGCATCAACCCCAGCATTGAACAGCCAGCCCCGTTTCACTGCTGAGTGTGGCGCCGTCCACAGCGCCGACCCAGCAGGAATCGCAGCTTCGTTGCCGGACGACGGCGGGTCCAACCCAGCTGGCGCGTTGGCTGCCTTCGCCCACGGTGTGCACCAGCGCACACGCGAAGAACCCCCGGGCTTCCAAGCAGGTTGCTTGGAAGCCCGGGGGCCCACTTCAGCGGAGAGTCACCTCACCGCCCCTTCGACCGGGCACTGCGCGCCCGGCTCGGGAACGGATCAACGCTTCTCGGGTCCTCCGAACATCACGATGTTGTTGAACACCCACTGGTTCTCCTGGCTGAAGGTGTAGCCGCCCTCGGGCTTCGCGGTGGCGGCGTACACCGTCGTCCAGGTGTAGGAGCGGCACGCGCCCCGACCGGTGGCGGCGGTGTCGCATTCGGTCTTCCACTGCCGACCGGCCGAAGTGAACACGCCGTTCGTGGTGGAGCCCAGGTCACCGAGGGGGTTGCCCTTCCAGGCCTGCCGGGTCATGTACGGCAGGTAGGTCAGGTTGTTGAAGGCCCACCCCGACTTGCGGACGAACTGCCCGTTCTCCATCTTGACCACGGTGGCCCAGATCTCGGTGCGGCAGCGCTCGGTCTGCGAATACGGTTCGCAGGTGGTCATCCACTGACGGCCGTTGAAGTCGTGCTTGCCGGGTTCGGTGTAGGGCGCGGTCCGGACGAACGTGTCGGACGGCTTGGTCGGGGTCGCCGACGGCTTGACCGAAGGCGACACCGAGGGCTTCACCGAGGGCTTCACCGAAGGCGACTTCGAGGGGCTCGGCGACACGCTCGGCGAAGGCGACACCGACGGGCTAGGCGAGGCAGTGGCGGTCTTCGCCACGCTCAGGGTGAACGTGGTGGAGCCGCTGAGCCCGGTCCCGTCCGTCACAGACACCATCACGGGGAACGCCCCGTCCACGGTGGGGGTGCCGGTGATGAGACCCGTGGTCGTGTTGATCGTCACGCCGGTGGGCAGGCCGCTGGCGCTCCAGGTGAAGGGAGCGGTGCCGGTCACCGTCGGTTGGATGGACACCGCGGTGCCCACCTTGCCCGTCTGGTTGGTGATGGCGGCGAGGGTGGGGGCCACCGCCACCGGAGCATCTCCGGAGACGGTCAGTTCCGCCACAGTCGTCCAGTTGTGCCCCGCAATCAGGGGGTGTACCGCGACGAACTTCACGTAGCGCGCCTCGACGGGGCCGTCGGGGATCTCGACCGTCTTCAGACCCAGACCGTCGCTGAACGTACCCTCGGCCACCTTGGTGTACTGGACACCGGCCGGCTCGGGGTACGCCATCTGCTTGAGCTGCTCGTCGGTGCGGACGCCGAAGTCGCCCGCGGCGGCCACGTGGACCTCGTACTCACCGATGAGGCCGTTGGTGCTGCTCTGGCGCGGAAGGTAGGTCAACGAGGCGATGTCCTTGACCTCGCCCAGGTCTAGCACCACGTAGTGCGGGAAGGGCGTGGTGCCGCCGCTCCAGCGGGTGTGCCAGTACGTGTTCGGGTTGCCGTCTGCCAACGCCGTGACGTAGCCGCTGCCGCCGCCTTCGTTCGGTTCGGCGGAGTTCCACGCCACGACGCCGGCGATGTCCAGGACCGACGGGTCGATCAAGCGGATCGCGGTGGAGACGCTGGCGGTGCGACCGTCCGCGAGCCTGGCCACCGCTCGGATGGTGCCCGAAGTACCGTCCAGCGGGGCCTTCACCGTCACCGACGCGGTGTCACCGGTGGTGGTCTGCGTCGCAGGCGTCACCGTCCAGCCCGCGGGGGCGTCGACGGTGAACGTGCTGCCCGCAGGCACGTTGGTCATGGCGAAGCTGACGGTGCTGCTGGCACCCCAGGTCAGTTCGGCAGGGGCCGAGGTGACCGTCATCGACGGCGCGGTGAGGATGCGGCTCAGGTACTGCGCCTGGTTGGCGGCGGTATAGGGCTGCCAGTCCGCCGGGGCGCCGGTGGTGGAGTGCACCGGGACCAGACGGATGGTGGTGGGGCCCTGGCCCGCAGACTTCGCGACCACGGACACGGCGATCTCGTTCTCGCCGCGCGGGTTCAGCCATCCCGCAGGGATGGTGAACTGGGACTGCGGGCCGACGTCGCCGATGAACACGCCGGCGTTCCAGCCGTTGACGTACAGGTCGACCTGGCTGCCGTTGGTGCGCGTGGCGGCGGTACCGCCGAAGTTGTCGGCGTCGATGACCAGGCGCCAAGCGGTGTCCTGGCCCTCGGGCACGTTGAGGTCGGCCTTGGTCCGGTACCAGGTGGTGCCGGCCTCGGTGGCCTTCATCGTGGACGCGGCGGTCCAGCCAGTGGTGTCGACGCCTGGTAGGTGCCAGCCCTCGATTTCACCGATCTTGCCGCCGGTGTTGTACATGCCACGCATGGCGTCGGACTGGCCGAACGCGTCCGCGGAGCCCTGCAACTTCCAGGTCTCGGTGCCGGCCTTCGAACCGAGGTTGGCCTCGAAGAGACCGCGGTTCTGTCGCGACAGGCCGTCATCCGACCAGTCGAGGTTCAGACCCAGGTTGTTGGCCAGCACAGTGACGACGACGTCCTGGCCGCCGACGATGGACCCGGCAGGCACCGGGACGCTCTGGGTGGAGCCGTTGAGGGTGCGGGCACCGGCGTACTGGCCGTTGACCCAGACCTGGAAGAAGCCCGGCGCCTTGCGCTGCGCGCCGAACGTGCCGGCGTTACCGCGGAACGACAGGATCGTCGGTGCAGTGTCGGCTGCCGTGTACTCGGCGCGGTACCAGACGGAACCGTTGTGTAAGCCGTAGCGGTTCGAGTCGAGCACCACACCGTTGCTGCCGGGGCCCTGCTGTGAATTGAGCGGGGTACGGGCGTTGGCGACGGTCCAGTCGGAGTCGTCGTAGTCGACGGCGACCGGCAGGGGCTCGGCCTTCTTCACCCAGTTCAGTGTCGGCGCGGTCTGCGCGACCGGACCGGGAGCCGCGCCGCTGGTCAGCGCCTGGCCGTTCCAGGTGTAGGAGGTGATGCCCTCAGGGAGGGTGACGTGCAGCGTGCCGCCCGCGGCCATCGAGCCCGTCAGGTGCGCGGTGGTGCCGTCGAACTTCACCGTGCGCACGAGGTACGCACCACGCACGAACACAGAGTCGTTGCCGGAGCCCCGGACGCCCTCGACGTGCCACGTGGTGGCCGCCGTCGCACGGTCCATGACGCGCAGCACGAGCTTTTCGCCGTCGGCGCGGGTGACCGTGATGTCCACCGGCGATGCGCCGTGGGTGTAGTTCAGCCTCAGCTGCTGCTTGGCGGCGTCGTAGTTCTGCGTGACGGCCGCAGGTGCCGCGACGGTGTACCCGGCCGGGACCTTGAGCACGGTCTCGCCCGCGTCGCCGGCGTGGCCCACGAGGGTCTGAACGAGGCCCGTGCTGGTGGCCAGCGGCTGGTCGAACAGCTGCGAGGTCGTGTAGTACAGGTCGTGGACCCCGCCGAGCTTGAGGTCTGCGGTCACCATCAGCGCGTCACGGCCGTGGATCCGCAGGGTCGTGCCCGCCTGCTGCGGGATGCGTGCCCAGGCGATCTCGCCGGTCGGCGCCGGCGTGGGCTCGGTGGTGGTGCCACCGGTGTACACGCGCACCGCGTCGAGCGAGAAGTAGGCGCCGCGGCTGTCGGCCGCGCCGGGGAAGAACTCGCCGGTGTGAACCAGCTTGACCGTGTGTTCGCCGTCAGTGAGGCCCTTCTTGGAGAAGATGACCTGCTGCGGGACCGCCCCGGTGGTGACCACCTCCTCGCTGGTCTGGCCGGCGGGCACGCCGTCGATGAAAACATCGGCCGGGCCGTGGTTCTCCGAGTGGGCCGCGATGACGTCGAAGCCGGTGCCGGTGAAGGTGAACTCGACCGAGTCGCCCTTCGTGCGCGTGTAGGTCTCGTCGCCCTGGAGGTCACCCGCGGTCCACTTGAAGCCGGACGCGTGGGTCCATCGCGCGGACTCCGCGCCGCCCGCGGGCGAGTAGTTCATCGCGGCAGGGGTGTAGGTGAAGAAGTTGGTGTCCGAGTCGTTGTGGACGGTGCTGCTGGCTGGGGTGCCGGAGCCGGTCACGTGGAGGGCGTCGATCGCGAAAGCGGTGCCGGTGGCGTTGGCGCCGGGCTGGCCGCTGACGCGGATGACCGCGGTGTGGGTCCCGTCGGACAGGCCTGTCACGGAGCCGCGCACCTGCTGCACCGGCGCGTTCTGCTCGGTGTTGTAGGACGCGTCCATCTGGACGGGGGTGCCTCCGTCAACCGTGAGCGTGGCCTTGCCGTAGCTGGGGCCGGTCGGGACGACGACGTCGAGCCCCGTGCCCGTGAACGTGATCGTCGCCGTCGCGCCCATCGTCGACGAGCGGGTCAGCGTGCCCTTGTAGGCCGACGCGTCCGCCACTTGGCTCCAGCCTGTGGAGTAGGTGATGCGGGGCGAGCGGTCGTCGTCTGTGAACTGGTCCGTCACCGGGCCGGTTTCCTCGCCGAGGCTCAGCGGGAACGTGAAGGTGGTGTCGGTGGTGGTGTTGGAGTTGCCGAGTCGGGCGCCGATGAAGCGCGGGCCGTTGCCGGTGACCGAGTTGGCCTGGTCTGAGGCGTCGGTGGCGATGCGCTGGTAGACGTTGACGGGGGAGCCTTCGACGGTCGTGGCGGTGGGCCGCGCGGCGGGCGCCATTGAGCCCAGCTCCGGCAGGGCGCGCTGGTAGTAGCCCAGCTCCTTCTGCACGGCCAGCTTGCCGGTGATCGTGCGGTCCTCGTTGAGGGCCGCGCCGTAGTCGTAGCTGGTGAAACCGGAGCCGGGTGCGCCGGTGTAGCCCCAGTTCGTGCCGCCGATGATCATGTAGTAGTTGAACGCGGTCACGCCCTGGCCGATGTTGTTGACACCCCACTGCCGGGTGAACTCGGGATCGACGTAGTCCATGCACTTGTCGTTCTCGGTCCACGGTGCGCCCCACGGGGAGAATGCGCCGCCCTGCGCCTCCGTGATGAAGTGCGGGGAGTTGGGGGCGAAGTTCCTGAACTGCGCCTCCTGATCATTGATGGAACCGCGGTTCCCGTCGCAGGAGAAGCCCAACGGGTAGGAGTCGTAGGCGTAGAAGTCGGTGCCGACGTTCGCGACGTCGCGGAACCTGCCCCCGAGGCCGTAGTCGTTGTGGAACAGCGGCACGTCGATGCCGTCCGCGGAGACGTGGTCGGTCAGGGCCTTCAGGAACGCGCGCCGGTTGGCGTCGTCGGAGATCAACTCGTTCTCGACCTGGTAGAGCAGCAGCGAGCCGCCGCCGTCGGTGACCTGGTGGTTGCGTGCGATGTCGTTGAACGCGCTCAGCCACTCCTTCGAGGGCTCGAGCACCGAGGGATCGGTGGAACGCAGCGACCAGGCCGACTTGTTGACCATGTACGCGGGCAGGCCGCCCATCGAGATCTCTGCGTTGACGTACGGCCCGGGGCGCGCGATGACGTAGAGGCCCTCCTCAGCGGCGAGAGTCAGCAGCTTGTCGAGATCACGGGGACCGGAGAAATCAAAGGGGCCACCCTCCTCGTTCTGGTGCAGGCCCCAGAAGAAGTAGAGCGAGACGGCGTTGAAGCCTGCCGCGCGCAACTTCTGGAAGACGTCGCGCCATCCGTCCTCGTGCGGCACCCGCCAATGGTGGAGTTCGCCGGACCAGATGACGAGGCGCTCTCCGTCGATCGTGAACGAATGGCCGTCCCAGGAGACGGCATGTTCCTGGCCATCGTTGCCGGGGAACGTGATCTTGTTGCCCTGGTGGGCGGGCGGGTCGACGGCCTTCGCCGTGCCGGGTGCTACGAAGCCGGTGATCGCGAGGGCGATCACGGCGAGGATGGCAAGAAATCTTCTTGACAAGCGGTTATTCACGCTGGGGGGCCTTCCGTGCGACAGTGCAGGTCCGGTGAGTGTCGCAAGGCGGAGCGTTCAGTAGCAAAGAATTCTGACGATCACGCGTTCTCAACGAGCGTTTGAGAACGCCCCGGCCGGATCAGGCCCCCCAGCGCGGGGACCCCTCAGGAATCGGTGCGCGCGAAAGTCTGGCGACCCCTCAGGAAGGTGGCCTCCACGGGGTCCGGCAGGGTGCGTCCGTGGTACGGGTTGTTGCGGCTCAGCGACCTCGACTGAGCCCTGTCCACCGTCGCGGTCCGATCAGGGTTGACCAGCACGATGTTGGCGGGCTCGCCGACCCGGAGCGGGCGCCCCTGATCCGCCAGGGACGCCAGCCGGGCGGGAGCGTGGCTCATCCGCTCGGCCATCTGGGCCCAGGTGAGACGCCCTGGCTTGACCATGGTCTCGATGACGACGGACAGCGCCTGCTCCAGACCCAGCATGCCGGGCCTGGCGTCGACGAAGGCATGGTCCTTGTCCTGCGGCGCATGGGGCGCATGGTCCGTGCCCACCACGTCGATGGTGCCGTCCTCCAGCGCGGCGCGCAGGGCTTCGATGTGCTCGGGGGTGCGCAACGGCGGGTTCACCTTGTAGACGGTGTCGTAGCCGGTGAGTTCCTCGGTGCCCAGCAGCAGGTGGTGGGGCGTGACCTCAGCCGTGATCTGCACGCCGCGCTGCTTGGCCCACCGCACCACTTCGACGCCCTCGGCGGTGGTGATGTGGCACACGTGCAGCCGGGAACCGGTGGCCTCAGCCAGCATGGCGTCGCGGGCGATGATCGTCGACTCCGCTACGGGCGGCCAGCCGCCCAGGCCGAGGCGCCCGGACAACTCGCCCTCGTGGCAGCAGGCGCCGGGGCCGGCCAGGAACGAATCCTGCGAGTGCTGGGCGACCACGCCGTTGAAGGGGCGCACCCACTCCAGCGCGCGGCGCATGAGCTGGGGGTTCATCAGGCACATGCCGTCGTCGGAGAACATCGTCACCCGCGCGCGGGAACGGTTCATCAGGCCCAGTTCGGCGAGTTCCTCGCCCTTGAGGCCCTTGGAGATGGCGCCGATGACGACGACGTCCACCAGACCGGCGTTGAGGCCGAGGTCGAGAACGTGCTCGGCCTTCTCCGCGGTGTCGGTGACGGGCTGGGTGTTGGCCATCGCGCACACCGCGGTGAAGCCGCCGCGGGCGGCGGCCTCGGTGCCACTCAGCACCGTTTCGGCGTCTTCGCGGCCAGGCTCACGCAGGTGGGTGTGGGGATCGACGAGGCCCGGCAGCGCGATGAGGCCGTCGCAGTCGATGACCTGAGCGTCGGCCGGTGCTGCTTCGGCGATGACGCCGTTGGTGAGGTGGAGGTCGGTGCGGGTGCCGTCCGGCAGTTGCACCCCTCGGAGCGTGGTGGCGGTCATCTACTACTTTTCCTCTCCGGCAAGCAGGTGGTAGAGCACGCTCATCCGCACCGCGACACCGGCCGAGACCTGGTCGAGGATGATCGAGCGCGCGGCGTCGGCGGCGGCTGACGAGATCTCGAGGCCCCGGTTCATCGGGCCGGGGTGTGCGATGCAGGCGCCGTCCTTCAGCATCCTGAGGCGGCGGGGGGTGAGGCCGTAGGCGTCGATGTACTCGCGCTCGGACGGGAAGAACCCGCCCTGCATGCGCTCGCGCTGGACGCGCAGCATCATGGCGACGTCCACTTCCGGCAGCACCTCGTCGAAGGTGGCGGTGGTCTCCACGCCCCACGTCTCCACGCCGGGCGGCATCAGCGTCGGGGGAGCCACCAGCACGACGCTGGCGCCCACCTTCTCCCACAGGAGCACGTTGGAGCGCACCACGCGGGAGTGCAGCAGGTCGCCGGTGATGGCGATGCGCTTGCCCGACAGGTCGCCCAGGTTGTTGGCGCGCAGGTGCCGACGGATCGCGTGGGCGTCAAGGAGCGCCTGGGTGGGGTGTTCGTGCATGCCGTCGCCGGCGTTGATCATCGACGCGCGGACCCAGCCGGCCGCCTGCGCCACCGAGCCGGAGCCGGCGTGCCGCATCACGATGGCGTCGACGCTCATGGCGTCGAGGGTCTGCAGCGTGTCCTTCATGGACTCGCCCTTGGACACCGACGACCCCTTGGCCGCGACGTTGATGGAATCTGCCGACAGCCATTTGGCCGCCAACTCGAAGGATGAGCGGGTGCGCGTCGAGTCCTCGAAGAACAGGTTGACGATGGTGCGGCCGCGCAGGGCGGGCAGCTTCTTGATGGGGCGCGACTGGATGTCGTGCATTTCCTCGGCTGTGTCAAGGATGGTCCAGATCTCCTCTTCGCTGAGATCGGCGATGCCGAGGAGATGCTTCACTGGCCGCTCCGTTCGATGGTGATGAGGTCCTGGCCGTCGGTCTCGGTGAGGTTCACGCGGACCCGTTCGTCGCGGGCCGTCGGGATGAGTTTGCCGACGATGTCCGCCTGGATGGGCAGGTCGCGTCCACCGCGGTCGATGAGCGCCACCAGTTGGATGGAGCGTGGCCGGCCCAGGTCTGCCAGTGCGAGCAGCGCGGCCTGGATGGTGCGTCCGGAGAACAGCACGTCGTCCACCAGCACCACGACCTTGCCGTCGATCTCCTCCGGCAGGACGGTGGGGCTGGGCATGCGGGTGGGGTTGCGGCGCAGGTCGTCGCGGTACATCGTGATGTCGAGTTGGCCGACAGGGATGGCGTGCCCCTGCGCCTCGGCGATGGCGGCGATCCGCTCCGCCAGAGGGGCGCCCCGGGTGATGATGCCCAACAGGATCACGTCATCACTGCCGTGGTTCTTTTCGAGGATCTCGTGCGTCATGCGGTTCAACGCCCACTGCATCTCGTCGCCATCTACTACGGCGCGTGGCTCCATGGTTTCCTCCCGTGGTCGGCTCAATCTACCGTACGGACTGACTCCTCTCACACGCCAGTTCCGTATAGAGTGCCTGCCATGAACCTGCTCCCACTCGAGGTCCTTCCGGGCTGGCCCCAGCCGGAGCCCGTCTCTGACATGCTCCTGATGTTCCTGATGGTGCTAGGCCCGCTGGGCTTCGGCGTCATCGTGGCTCTGCTCTACTTCGGCCCCAAGCTGGCGCGCGAACGCCGCGAGCGCGAGCTGAAGGCCAGCAGCACCGAACTGGAGAACACCCGTCCGAACTGACCGCACCTGAACGACGAAAGGGCCGCCGGGCATTGTTGCCCGGCGGCCCCTTCGTCGTTGTTCAGGACGCGTCGAGGCGGCTGCGCTCCTGGGCCCTCAGCGAGCGGCGTGCCTCGTCGAGGCGTTCAGTGACGGACCGGCGGACCTGTTCGCTGGGCTCGTTGTCGTCGAGCCACGCCTGGATGGTGGCCACCAGTGACTCCGTCACCAGCGGCGTCGGGAACAGCCAACGCAGCGCGGTGCCGACGGTGGCGTAGCCCCTGTCGGCCCACGTGCCCTCGCGGCGCGAGATGCGGCCGAGCAGATCGAGGTAGGCGGCCGGATAGGGCTCCAGCACCTCGTCCTGGCCGTAGCGCCAGAAGCCCATGCAGATGGACCGGTGGGTCTCGTTGGGCACGTCCGGGTCGTCCGTGGCCAGCGCCCACGCCTGCGACTTGGAGTCCACGTCAGGGAGCGCGGCACCCGCGCCGGCGGCCTGTTCGGCGCCGGCGGAGGTGTTGTCGCGGTCCAGTTCGGCGGAGATCTCGTCGTGGCCGATGGCGCCCAGCTTGGCCAGGGCCGCCGTGATCGCCCACCGCATGCCGGTGTCGATGGCCAGGCCCTCGGGCACCTCTTCACCGTTGAGCCACCCGCGGATCAGTTCGATGCCCTCTGCGGAGCGCACATTCCCGATGAGCGCCTTGGCGACCAGCACCTGCTTGTCGGAGCCGGGCTCGGTCTCTTTGAGGAGCTGCGCGAGGCCCGCCACCCAGCGGGTGTTGAGGTCGTCGCGCAGTTCCGGCGCCGTGAACGCGAGGGCGGCGTTGCTGGCCTGCGCGAGCAGCGTCGAGGCGCCTGCCATGTCGTTCTCCGAGGGGAGCGCGGCCTGCACCAGGCGCTTGTACTGCTGTGCCGGGAACTCCGCGTCGCGCGTCATCTCCCAGAAGGCGGTGAGCGAGACGGCGCGGGCCAGGGGATCTGTCAGCGCGCCGATGTGCTCCACGAGCGCGGCGGACGAGTCGTCGTCGAAGCGGACCTTGGCGTAGGTGAGGTCGCCGTCGTTGAGGAGCACCACGTCGCCGCGGTGCACCCCCACCAGGTACTCGATGGCGGTGCGCTCGCCGTCGACATCGGTCTCGACGTAGTGGCTGCGGGTGAGCAGGCCGTCCTCACCGAGGGCGTAGATGCCGATGCCCAGGCGGTGCGTCCGCAGCGTCGGCCAGTCCGGGTGGGCGGTCTGCACCACGTCGAAGCGCGTGAAGCGGCCCTCGTCGTCCAGGTCGAAGCTGGGGGCCAGCGTGTTGACGCCTGCCGTCTCCAGCCACTGGGCGGAGAACCACGACAGGTCGCGGCCGGAGGCCGCTTCCAGCTCGACGAGGAGGTCCGAGAGTTCGGTGTTGCCCCACGCGTGCTTCTGGAAGTACTCGTGCACGCCGGCGAGGAACGCCTCGCGGCCGACGATGGACACCAGCAGCTTCAGGACGGAGGCGCCCTTGGCATAGGTGATGCCATCGAAGTTCTGCTCGACCTTCTCGAGGTCGCTCATGTCGGCGGCGATGGGGTGGGTGGTGGAGAGCTGGTCCTGCAGGTAGGCCCAGGCCTTGCGCTCGTTACTGAACGACGCCCAGGAGTTGGTGCCGGTGTCGTAGCGCTTCGAGATCTCGTCGTTGGCGTAGTGGGAGGCCCATTCGGCGAAGGATTCGTTGAGCCACAGGTCGTTCCACCAGCGCATGGTGACGAGGTCGCCGAACCACATGTGGGCCAGTTCGTGGAGGATCGTGTTGTCGCGGGCGTCCAGTTCCCGCGACGTCACCCGCGAGCGGAACAGGTACTCGTCGCGGAAGGTGACGCAGCCGGCGTTCTCCATGGCCCCGGCGTTGAACTCCGGCACGAAGATCTGGTCGTAGGTGGAGAAGGGGTAGGGCACGCCGAAGGAGTCCTCGAAGACCTCGAAACCGCGCTGCGTGGTGGTGAGGATGCGGTCCGCGTCCAGGTACTGGGCCAGCGACCGGCGGCATGCCACCGACGCCGGGATCTCCTTGCCGTCAGTGGTGATGGCGCCCTCCACCACGTGGAACTCGCCGCAGACCAGTGCGGTGATATAGGTGGCGACCGGTGGCGTGGGCTCGTGCTCGAAGCGGCCGAAACCGTCGCCGATGTCGTGCGGCTCCACGCGGGCGGAGTTGGTGAACACCACCCATTCGCTCGGGGCCAGCACGGTCAGCTGGAAGGTGGCCTTCTGGTCCGGCTGCTCGGCGTTGGCGAACATGCGGCGTGCGTCGGCCGTCTCGAACTGGGTGTAGAGGTACACCGCGTCGTCGGCGGGGTCCACGAAACGGTGCAGGCCCTCGCCGGTGTTGGAGTAGCGGCACGTGGCCACGACCTGCACCTCGTGCCTGCCCTCCTCCAGCTCGGGGAGGGGGAGGCGGTAGCCGTCGAAGGACGAGGTGTCGAACGCCTCACCGTCGAGGGTGGCCTCACGCACGTCGTCGGCGATGAGGTCGAGGTAGGTCGAGCCGCCCGCGGAGGAGAAGGTGAGGTGCGTGGTCGAGACGAACTGCCGGGCGGGCTGTTCGACCTCACGACCGGTGAGGTCGACGAGAACACGGTAGGCCTCGGTGGTCATGATCTGGGACCGTGCGACGGCCTCGTCGCGCGTGATGTTCGCCGTAGCCATGGGGTGTCTATTCTCCTGTGTCGATGTTGTCCGCCCTCATCAGGGTTTCCTGCATTCTTCTACTGAACTGCCGAGAGCGGTGGGATTTGGGCTCTCCTGGGAGCAAATGATTCCCCCACCGTAGATCTGGGCGGTGTCACCAGCGTATGCAACGATAAAACGCATGAGCGAAGAGAGCCGGGCCGGGGTGGAATCCCCGCAGTTGCGCCGCCGATGGACTGACCTCAACACGCGCCTCACCGAGGCGCAGGAGGCCTACTACGGCGCTGATTCGCCCACCATGTCGGACGCGGAGTACGACGAGGCGATGCGTGAACTCCAGGCACTCGAGGACGCCCACCCGTCGCTGGTCACACCTGATTCCGTCACCCAACGCGTGGGTACCGCGCGGATCACGGATTTCAAGCCCGTGGAGCACCGCCGTCGCCTGCTCAGCCTCGACAACGTGTTCTCGGACGAGGAACTCACCGCCTGGCTGACCCGCACCCCGGCAGACCGCTACCTGTGCGAGCTGAAGATCGACGGGCTCGCCGTCAACCTGCTCTACCTCGACGGCCGCCTGAGAGTCGCGGCCACGCGCGGCGACGGGCGCGTGGGCGAAGATGTCACACCCAACGTGGAGACCATCAAGGGCATCCCGCGGCGGCTGAAGGGCGCGGCCCCGGCCGTGCTGGAGGTACGCGGCGAGGTCTTCTTCCCCGTCGCCGGCTTCGAGCGGCTCAACGAGTCGCTGGTCCAGGACGGCAAGGCGCCCTTCGCCAATCCGCGCAACGCCGCGGCGGGTTCGCTGCGCCAGAAGAACCCCGCGGTGAGCGCGTCGCGCCCGCTGCAGATGATCGTGCACGGCATCGGCGCCGTGGAGGGGGCCGCCTTCGAGTCCCAGTCAGATGCCTATGCGCAGTTGAAGGAGTGGGGTCTCCCGGTGTCGCCGGCCTACAAGGTGCTGGAATCGCGGGCGGACGTGGCCGAGTATGTCGCCCACTACGGCGAACACCGCCACGGCCTGACCCACGAGATCGACGGCGTCGTGGTGAAGGTGGACAAGCTCTCGGAGCAGGACAGGCTGGGGGCCACGTCGAGGGCGCCCCGCTGGGCCATCGCCTACAAGTACCCGCCGGAGGAGGTCAACACCAAGCTCCTCGACATCCGGGTGAACGTGGGCCGCACGGGGCGCGTCACCCCGTACGGGATCATGGAGCCCGTCTTCGTCAGTGGCTCGACGGTGGAGATGGCCACCCTCCACAACCCGTTCGAGGTCGAGCGCAAGGGCGTGCTCATCGGCGACACCGTCGTCCTCCGGAAGGCCGGCGACGTCATCCCGGAGATCGTCGCGCCCGTCGTGGCGCTGCGCGACGGCTCGGAGCGACCGTTCGTCATGCCCACCCACTGCCCTTCCTGCGGCACCGCATTGCGGCCGGAGAAGGAGGGCGACAAGGACATCCGGTGCCCCAACTCCCGCACCTGCCCCAGCCAGCTCCGCGAACGCCTGTTCAGCCTGGCGTCCCGTGGTGCGTTCGACATCGAGGCGCTCGGCGAGAAGGGCGCCAACGCGCTGCTCAGCGCCGGCCTGCTGACGGACGAGGGGGGCCTCTTCGACCTGACGGCCGAAGACCTGCTCGCCACGGATTTCTACACGAGGCTGGCCAAGCCCGCAGACGCCGACGCGCCCAACCGCAACGGCCGCGTGTTGTCGACGGTGGGGGAGAAGCTCCTCGCCAACCTCGAGGCCGTCAAGACCCAGCCCCTCTGGCGCGTCCTGGTGGCCTTGTCCATCAGGCACGTCGGCCCCACGGCCGCCCGCTCGCTGGCCGCCAGGTTCGCGTCGCTCGACGCCATCCGCGCCGCCTCGCTGGAGGAGCTCGCCTCGACGGAGGGCGTGGGCGGGGTGATCGCGGAGTCGGTGAAGAACTGGTTCGACGTGGACTGGCACGTCGCCATCGTCGACACGTGGGCGGCCGCCGGGGTCCGGATGGCTGACGAGGTGGACGAGTCGCAGCCCCGCACACTGGAGGGCGTCACAGTGGTGGTGACCGGCTCGCTGGAGGGCTTCACCCGGGACGGCGCGAAGGAGGCCATCATCAGCCGCGGCGGCAAGGCCGCGGGCTCGGTCAGCAAGAACACCGACTACGTCGTGGTGGGGGCCAACGCGGGGACGAAGGCCGCCAAGGCGGAGGAGCTTGGGCTGCCCATCCTGGACGAGGCCGGATTCGTCACCCTGTTGAGCAGAGGCCCCGCAGGGCTGGGATAGTTGACCCATGCGAATCCACATTGCCACTGACCATGCGGCCTTCGAGCTGAAGAACTACCTCGTCGAGCGGCTTCAGGAGGACGGCTTCGAGGTCGTCGACCACGGCGCGCACGAGTACGACGCGCTGGACGACTACCCTCCCTTCGTCATCCCCTGCGCAGAGGCAGTCGTCGCGGAAGAAGGTTCCCTGGGCGTCGTGCTGGGCGGCTCCGGCAACGGTGAGCAGATCGCGGCCAACAAGGTGAAGGGCGTGCGCGCGGCGCTGGCCTACAACGTGGAGTTGGCCAGGCTGGCGCGCGAGCACAATGACGCCAACGTCATCTCACTGGGTGGCCGGATGCAGTCCCTGGACGAGTCCTACGACATCGTCAAGACCTTCGTCACCACCCAGTTCCCGGGGGAGGACCGGCATCAGCGCCGCATCGACCTCATTTCGGAATACGAGAGCCGCTGAGCCTGCGGAGTTGACGCCGGGCGACGCGTTGCTGACGCATCCGTCGCTGGGCTTCGATGAGGCGCGGGAGAACGAGCGCTGAGTCGATGCGCACGTTGGCCCGCCGGGGCTTACGCAGTGCGCCCTTGGTCGGGTCGGTCAGAGACATGTGCAGAGTCTATGCGCAGTTTGTCCAAAAACCTTAGAGGTCCATGGGCGCGGCGACCCTTGTCACAGCGTTGACCGCTCAACTTTCCTGCGCGGGGCGGTCCCTGAGCCGCCGGTACTTCTGCTGGTCCTCTGTGCTGCGGTCCCGGCGGGGGAGCAACTTCGCCCGCAGGGCCCGCTCCCGATCGACCAGGCCGGAGACGCCGTCGCGTCCGAACTCCCGCCGCTGCTCTTCGCTCATGCCGGAAGTGTACGTAGAGCTAAGGTGGCGAAATGCCTGAGGGTCACGTCATTCACCGGCTCGCGTCGGAATACACCGCCACGTTCGGCGGGGTCGAGGTCTCCGTCACCTCCCCGCAGGGCCGTTTCGACGCGACACCGCTCGACGGCTCCGTGTTCAACCACGGCGAGCCAGTCGGCAAACACCTCTTCCTCGACTTCGCCACGGGCGACGTCGTGCACATCCACCTGGGGCTGATCGGCAAGATCCGCTTCGAGCCCCTGGCCCCACCGGTCGGCGAGGTGCGGCTGCGCGTCCACAACGGCGTCACCGTCGCGGATCTGCGGGGACCGCAATGGTGCCGGATCATCACCCCGGAGGAGCGCGACGCCGTGGTCGCCTCGAGCGGCCCCGACCCGCTGCGCGCCGACGCCGATCCGTCTCGGGGTTTCGAACGAGTGCGGCGCTCCGGCAAGCCGATCGCCGCCCTGTTGATGGACCAGCGAGTCGCCGCCGGGGTGGGCAACATCTTCCGCGCGGAGGTGCTCTACCGGCACCGCCTCGACCCCGCCGTGCCCGGCCGCGACATCGACCGCCGCACCTGGGACGCCATCTGGGCGGATCTGGTCGAGCTGATGCACTACGCCGTCGGTGCCGGCCGCATCGACACGGTGCGCGACGAGCACGGCCCGGAGGCCCAGGGCCGCGACCCGCGGGTGGACCGGCACGGCGGGGAGGTCTACGTCTACCGCAGGGCCGGGCAGCCGTGCCTGGTCTGCGGCTCGGAGATCCGCACCGCCATGCTGGAGGGTCGCAACATGTACTGGTGCGGTCGCTGTCAGCGCCGGAGGCGGGTCGGTCGCTGAGCACCGGCGCGGTAAATACCGGGACCGGCCGCGCATCCGCTCGGCGGCCACCGGCGCCGCATAGGGTGGGCCCATGGAGTGGAGCGACTACCAAGCAGTCCTGTTCGACCTCGATGGAGTGATCACCCCAACCGCTGAGGTGCACATGCACGCCTGGGCCGACATGTTCAACGGCTTCCTCAGTACCCGCAGCGGCCAGTTGCCGTACACCGACGACGACTACTTCGCCTTCGTGGACGGAAAGCCTCGCTACGACGGGGTGCGCGACTTCCTCCTGTCCCGCGGCATCGTGTTGCCGGAAGGCCGGCCGACGGACGACCCGAGCCAGTTGACGGTGTGCGGGCTCGGCAACCGCAAGAACGAGGCCTTCAACACCATCATCGAGCGCGACGGCGTGGCCCCCTATCCCGGCTCGAAACTCCTGGTCGAGCAGCTCGCGGCCGGCGGTTTCAAGCTCGCGGTGGTGTCGTCGTCGAAGAATGCTCCGGCCATCCTCCGCGCCGCGGGGCTCGCCTCCTTCTTCCCCGTGGTGATGGACGGCAACGTCGCTGCCCGGGCGCACATCGCCGGCAAGCCGGCTCCGGACACCTTCATCCACGCCGCCCAGATGCTCGGCGCGCCCACCCGCAGCGCCGTCGTCGTGGAAGACGCGATCTCCGGCGTGGCCGCGGGTGCGGCGGGGGATTTCGGCTTGGTCATCGGAGTGGACCGCGGCGTCGGGCACGAGGCGCTGCTCCTCGCCGGCGCCGACCTCGTCGTCGACGACCTCCGGGAGCTGACGGCGTGAAGACCCGGGAGATCACCAGCGACCCGATGAACCGCTCGCGCTTCCCGGTGGACCCGTGGCGGTTGGTGGAGGTGGAGCCCAGCGCCCAGGACGTGGGTACCACGGAGTCACTCTTCGCCGTCGGCAACGGCTACCTCGGCATGCGCGGTAACCCGGAGGAGGGGCGGGTCAGCTACGCCAACGGCACGTTCATCAACGGCTTCCACGAGACGTGGCCCATTGAGCACGCCGAGGCTGCCTACGGGTTCGCCCACACCGGCCAGACGATCGTCAACGTGCCGGACGCCAAGCTGCTCAAGGTCTACGTCGACGACGAGCCGCTGACGCTCACGGTGGCGGACCTCGACGATTACGAGCGGGTCCTCGACCTGCGCTCCGGCCGCCTCAACCGCAAGGTGGTGTGGCGCACGCCGTCGGGCAAGGTGGTGGAGATCAGGAGCAGCCGCATGGTCTCGTTCACCGACCGTCACCTCGCCCTCATGCAGATCGAGATCACCCTGCTCGAGGGTGGTGAGGCCCCCATCGTGGTCAGCTCGCAGATCGTCAACCGGCAGGACGGGTACTCCGATTACCGGGCGACCGAGCAGGCGGAGGGCTTCGACCCGCGGCGCACGAGCAAGTTCCAGGAGCGGGTGCTCAACCCGGAACTCAACTGGAGCAAGGGCGACCGCATGATGCTCGGTTTCCAGACGGCGCGCTCCGGCATGACGCTCGCGGTGGCGGCA
Organism: Tessaracoccus sp. ZS01; assembly: GCF_022342445.1. Taxonomy (NCBI): domain Bacteria; kingdom Bacillati; phylum Actinomycetota; class Actinomycetes; order Propionibacteriales; family Propionibacteriaceae; genus Tessaracoccus; species Tessaracoccus sp. ZS01. The sequence continues at coordinate 173,002 of NZ_PQFE01000003.1, forward strand.
GACCACTACCTCGAGACGGGGAACCGGTACGAGGCAATGATCTCCACCACCGAAGACGTGGGCAAGCAGGTGTACCGCTTCGACGCGAAGCAGGGCGAGCCCATCAGGATCTCCAAGGCGGTGGTCTACCACAGCTCCCGCGGGGTGCCGGTGGCGGAACTCGCAGACCGCTGTCGCCGCACGCTCGACCGCGTCCGTGACAAGGGGTTCGACTACTTCTACGACCAACAGCGGCGCTGGCTTGACGACTTCTGGCGCGACTCCGACGTGGTCGTCGAGGGTCAGCCGGCCATCCAGCAGGCCGTGCGCTGGTGCCTCTTCCAGTTGGCGCAGGCGTCGGCCCGCTCGGACCAGTTGGGCATCCCCGCCAAGGGCGTGACGGGCTCGGGCTACGAGGGTCACTACTTCTGGGACACGGAGATCTACCTGCTGCCGTTCCTCACGTACACCTCGCCGCGCGCGGCCCGCAACGCGCTGCGCTCCAGGGTGATCATGTTGCCGCAGGCCCGCGACAGGGCGGCGGTGCTGTCACAGCGTGGTGCGTTGTTCCCGTGGCGCACCATCAACGGTGAGGAGGCGTCGGCGTACTACGCAGCGGGCACCGCCCAGTACCACATCGATGCCGACGTGGCCTTCGCCTTCGAGAAGTACCGCGACATCACCGGAGACCAGAGGTTCATGTACCGCGACGGTGCCGCCGTGTTGGTGGAGACCGCGCGCATGTGGGCAGATCTCGGCTTCTGGCGCACCGACGCCGAGGGCGCCTACAACTTCCACATCCACGGCGTCACCGGGCCTGACGAGTACACCGCGGTGGTCAACAACAACCTCTACACCAACGTCATGGCCCGCGCGAACCTCAACTACGCGGTGTCCCTCATCCGCGAGATGCGCCACATGGACGAGGCGGCGTACCAGCGCGTGGTGGAGGACCTGGGCCTGACCGACGACGAGGTGCTCGAGTGGGAGGCCTGCGCCAAGGGCATGGTGATCCCCTTCGACGAGACGTTCGGGATCAACCCGCAGGACGAGAAGTTCCTCTACTCGGAGATGTGGGACCTGGAGAACACCCCTGACAACAAGCGGCCGCTGCTGCTGAACTACCACCCGCTGGTGATCTACCGGTTCCAGGTGTTGAAGCAGGCCGACGTGGTGCTGGCGATGTTCCTCCAGGGTGACCAGTTCACGGCGGAGCAGAAGAAGGCGAACTTTGAGTACTACGACCCCATCACCACTGGCGACTCCACCCTCTCCAGCGTGGTGCAGTCCATCCTCGCGGCGGAGGTGGGGTACCAGGACATGGCCATGGAGTACTTCACGTCCGGGCTGTTCGTGGATCTCGCGGACCTGCACTCCAACGCCCGCGACGGCGTGCACATCGCGTCGACCGCCGGTGTGTGGAAGGCGCTCGTGCACGGCTTCGGCGGCCTGCGCGACCACGACGGGCAACTCACGTTCGACCCACGCCTGCCCCAGGACTGGCCGTCGCTGACCTTCTCCATCACCGTGCACGGGTCGCGCCTGCGCGTGCGCCTTGAGCGCACCTCGATCGCTTTCGACGTGGAGGAGGGCGGACCGGTCGAACTGGCCGTGCGCGGGAGGCCGTTGACGGTGCTGCCCGGAAGTCCGGTGGCGGTGCCGCTCGACGGGCAGGGCCCCCTCCTGCCATCGTTGGAGGGGAGTCACCCTCTGGTGGGCGGGCGTCGCAAGGACGGTTCCGTCGTCCAGGCGGTGGTTCCGGAATCGCACCCGCAGGAGATCGCCGAGGAGACATCATGAGCCTGGAACTCACAGGGGTCGCCAGCGAACACTTCGAGACGCGCCCCAGGGCGGACGGATTCGAGATGAGCGGGGACGGCCGGCTGCGTCACCTGAGCGTCGAATTCGGTGACGGCTGGACCCTGCTCGACGACACCGTCGACGACGCGGGGGCCGAGCTGCGGCACACGTCGGGCGTGACAGGCTCCGTGCGGCTGTCGTCGGGGCCCCGCCTGCGGCTGCAGGTCAACCTCACCTCGGAGATCGACGACACCGTTACCGTCCCCGGCCCCCTGCTGCGGGTGGTGGGGGAGCAGGACCCCATCTGCTGGCTTGCCGAGGCGTCGGGGGAGATCGTCCTTCCGTCGGAGCACGGCCCTGGGCTGCTCACGCAGCGACGCGGGCTGTGCAGCGACGGCCCCGAGCCGGGCACCGCATACCTCCTGGAGGCGGAGCCGCTGCTGCGGCCGAAGAGCATCCTTTCGTCGGCATGGACCTATGAGGCCCTCGAGGGCGACATCCTGGACATGCCTCTGGAACCGTCGTGGTTCCCGTTCGACCGCTATCCCGGCGTCGGGCACGGCGTCGAGTTGAGCGTCCCCGACGGCCTGGTGGTCGCCGATGAGAGCGTCCGGGTGACGGACACCGACGGCGAGTTCGAGCTGTACCCGCCGCCCGGGCTGTCGACGGTGGGGGTATGGGGCCCCGGCGGCCGGACGATGCTGGAGATCGGTTCCCACCTCGACCCGGCGCAGCTCCGCGAGAAGCTGGCCGCTGAGCGTCTGGTGGACGACGCCTGGGCCTATGTCGCCGTGCGGCACATGATGGAGAGCTGGACCCCGGATGACTTGGTGGACCGCGTCGACTTCGTGCTCGGGCAGGTGCTCGAGAAGCCGACGGCGTGGGGCGCCGTCGCCGCGCACCTCGCCACCCAGCTCGGCCTCCCGATGGAGCAGGAGGCGCAGGAGGCGGCCACCCAGGTGCTGTCGCGGGGCCGCGTCGACGAGGTGATCGTGCTGACGATGCACGGCATGGTGCCCATCGACCTGGCCGGCGGAGCCTGGCCGGTCGGCAACTTCCGGGAGCTGGGGATCGAGGCGATGTCGCGCATCGGCTACGGCCGGGTCCGCTCGGCCGGTGCTCCGATGAGGGGCCGTGACGTGGCGGTGGCCAAGTTGTTCGCCGCCGGGCTGGGGGAGACGGAACAGGGCCTGCGCGCCTCGTCGTGCGCGATGATGGCCGAGCACCGGCTCCTGTGCTGGCTGTCGGCGCAGCAGTCGCCGGTGGATCTGGCCTGGCTGTCCGTCGGTTGATGACAGATGTCATCCCAGAGTGGTGACATCGTATCCTCGCGCCCGCCTTTGCCAGCCGTGAAGATAGGGCACGTCCATTCGTTGTCGCGGCGTCGGTGATGTAGTGCCACACGGCCCTTGGGGGCATGACCGGCTTCGCGATGATGACCTTACGCGTCGCGCCCTGTGGACTCGGCTACGGTCAGGCTGTGCGCAGGTCGCGCCCTGACCCCTGAAGGTTGTAAATGGATAGCGTTCTCGACGAAAGCCGGGCCCCGGCCCACCAATCGGCGGCAGATGGCTTGCCGTGGTACCGACGCATGGTGATGCAGGGTGGCCTGTACATCGCGCCCGGTGCCGCCTTCGTCCTCATCCCCATTGTGTTCGCCTCCGGGGCGCCGCTGCACATCTGGCTCTTCGTGGTGGCGACGTCCCTGTTGCTGGCGTTCCTCGTGGTGGGTTCCACCGCCATCGCCCACTGGAACGCTCGCGGCCGGTGGCTCTGGATGGCGGCGGTTCTCGGCACCGTCGGGCTGATGGCGCTGTCGCCAGGGGAGACGATGCCCATCTACCAGGTGCCCTACATCACCACCACGGCCGCCGTGCTCCTCCCATTCCGGCATTCGCGTGTCGTGATCCTCGTGACCACCGCGGTCGCCATCCTGACGGCACTGGTCGAGCGGAACCTCCAGATCGTGGTGATGGGCGCCCTGGCGCTGGCCATGGGCCTGGTGATCGCGCTGGCGCTGGAGACGAGCCGCACCCGCGACAGGCTGCGGCTGTCGGAGCAGCGCACCGCGGTGCTGGCCGTCGCGGCGGAGCGGGAGCGGATCGGACGTGATCTCCACGACATCCTCGGGCACTCGCTGACTGCGGTGGCGGTCAAAGCGGACCTGGCAGAACGCCTGATCGACCGCGACGCCACTGCCGCCCGCGCGGAGGTGGCCGAGTTGGCCCAGATCGCCCGGCAGGCGCTTTCCGACGTCCGGGCGACTGCCTCCGGGATGCGCAAGGTGCGCCTCGCGAGCGAGATCGCCTCGGCACGCTCGGTGCTGACCGCAGCCGGCATCGAGGCGGTCATCCCGACGGCCCTGCCTGCCCTGGACGACCGGACGTCGGAGCTGCTCGGCTACGTGGTGCGGGAGAGCGTGACCAACGTCGTGCGGCACGCCGGAGCGTCCACCTGCACCATCTGCTACAGCGACGGGGTGCTCACCGTGTCAGACGACGGCCGTGGGATCGGCGACCGGGAGCGGAACGGCACAGGCCTGAGCGGTCTGCGCGCCCGCGTGGCGGAAGCCGGAGGTCGGCTCGAGGTGGTGGCCGACGGAGTGGGCACCACCGTGGTGGCCTCCACAGGGCCGTCCTCCACCGTGGCCGACGTGTCCCTGCGGGCGTCGTGTCTGTCGAAGATCGAGTCCTATTCGCAGTCCCGCAGCGGGGCGCCGGCCGTGCCGGAGGGCGCCGCATGACCACGTTGCTGATCGCGGATGACCAGACGCTGATCCGGACGGCGCTGGCCACCATGCTCGCGCTGGAGGACGACCTGCAGGTGGTGGGTCAGGCCAGCACGTGCGCAGAGGTGGTGCACCGGGCGTTGGAGACACAACCTGGGGTCATCCTCCTCGATGTGCAGATGCCCGACGGCGGGCTGGTTGTCGACGACGGCATCGAAGCCATCCCGCACGTGCTCGACGTCGCCCCCAAGAGCAGGATCATCGTCGTGACAACCTTTGGCCGGCCCGGCTACCTGCGCCGGGCACTGGAACGGGGAGCGGTGGGATTCCTGGTGAAGGACACCCCCGTCGACAGGCTCGTGGAATCCATCCGACGCGTGTCGGAGGGGCTCCGCACGGTGGACCCGGAGTTGGCCGCCGCCTCGCTGAGCATCGGCCGCTCCCCGCTGACGGAGAAGGAGGCCCTGGTCCTGGCCGCCTCGGCCGGCGGCGCGAGCACGGCCCAGATAGCACAGAGCGTCTACCTGTCCGAGGGGACGGTGCGCAACTACCTCAGCTCCACCATCGGCAAACTCGGCGCCCGCAACCGCGCTGAGGCGCTCCGCACCGCAACCGACAACGGCTGGCTCTGACAAGGCCCTTCCGGACGTCGCGGAACCCACGTAGGGTCGGTGGCATGAAGATCTGCATCATCGGTGGACACGGAAAGATCGCTCTGCTCCTGCATCCCCTCCTGGTGCAGGGCGGCCACGAGGTTGCGGCGTTGATCCGTAACCCGGCCCAGGTGAGCGACGTGGAGGACACGGGAGCCCGCGCTGTGGTGGCCGATGTGGAGAGCCTCGACACCGACGCCCTGGCCGCCCAGTTCGACGGCTTCGACGCCGTGATCTGGTCGGCAGGCGCCGGCGGCGGCAATCCGGAGCGCACCTACGCCGTCGACAGGGACGCGGCCATGCGCGCGGTCGACGCCGCCCAGCAGGCGGGGGTCTGGCGGTTCGTGATGGTCTCCTATGTGGGCTCCGGCGTCGATGACGTACCCGAGGACAACCCCTTCCACCACTATGCGGTGGCCAAGGCCGACGCTGACCAGCACCTGAGGGCGTCGTCGCTCAACTGGACGATCGTCGCGCCCGGACAGCTCACGGAGGAACCGGCCACGGGGAAGATCGAGTACGGCGACCACGTGCTTTCAGGGCTGACCTCCCGCGGCAATGTCGCCCAGGTGCTCGCTGCCGTCGTCGGCCGGGCGGATCTACCCGGCATCACCATCAGGTTCCGCGACGGCGTGCACCCCGTCGGGCTGGCGCTGGACTCGCTGGTGCGCCGGAACAGCGGCCAGACGGTGAACGCGCTCACGGAGGGGGTGGGCCCGCAGGGTCCGTTCCTGCAGGGGGTCGACGAGGACGTGCCGCATGACTGATGGGCTCCAGGCATGGGGCGCGGAGACCGGTTAGGGCATCTGCCCGATGCGACGGGGTGTCCCTCCGGCGGACAGTGGACCTGTCAGCAATAGCGCGGATCCGGAGCAGGGTCCGCGAGACCGGGGGACCACAATGTACGACTACCACGTTCCATACGCGATCCATCAGGAACGCGCAGCGGAGATCGAGCGGGAGGCCACCCTCCGACGCCTTGAGCTTGAGCGACCACAATCGCCGACCGAGCCGAAGCGCTCCTTCGCTTCACTGATCACCTACTTCATCCGACGCGTCCACAGCGGCGCCCTGCCGCCCGTCGCGCCCCGCCCCTCGGGTGGGTATGCGTAGTTGTTGGCCGGCACAGACCCGATGGACCCCGAAGCGGAGAACGCTTCGGGGTCCATCGTCGTGTGCCGGCCCGTGGGTTACGGGACGACGACCGTGGCGGTGTTCGACCACGGCGACTGGATGGTGTTGTTGAACGCGAGGACCCGGTAGTAGTAGGTCTTCGCGGGGGTGACCGGCTGGCTGAACGACGTGGTGTTGGCCCCCGCCGTCGCGTTGACCACGCCTGTCGTGAAGGTGAAGTTGTCAGCCCTCTGGATCAGGAAGCCGGCCTCGGTGGTGGTCGTGTCGGTCCACGTCAGGTTCACGCTGGCCGTCTTCTTGTTCTTGACGGTCGACGTGCCCGTCAGCCCGGTGGGAGCCGCGAGGGTGGCCTCAGCGCCGCCTCGGCTGTCCAGCGTCAACGTCGGGAAGCCGCCGCCGGGCGGGATCTGGTTGAACGCGGGATTGGAGTAGTCCCACACGTCGCCCACCGTGTTGACCGCATACACCTGGTACTCGAACAGCTGCTTGGTGTTCCCGATGGGATCGGAGTAGCTCGCCGGGCCGGTGGCGGCGCCGGTACCTTCGACATAATCCAGTGTGCCGAGCACCTCAGTCCGGACGGTGGCCACGGTGACCCAGGGCTCAGTGGACCCCGCAACCCTGCGTTCGATGACGAACGCCGTCTCGTTCTTCGAGTTGTCCAACCAGTTGACCGTGTAGCTCTGGGATCGACCATTGCCGGTGCGCACGGCCGAGACGAACGTCGGGGCGATCGGGCTCACACCCACCACCTGCGTGCGCATCATGTCCATCTCCTCGTGGCTGAGGATGTGGCAGTGGAGGACATACTCCCAGCCGAAGTTCACGAAGTGGTTGACCACGTCGATCGGCTCACCCGACGGCGCGAACGCCGTGATCGGGAGACCCGCGGCTTCCTTCGCCGTGGAGTCGGCCAGGCTGGCGCCCTCAGGCATCGAGGGGTCGAGCAGGCGGATGCTGTTGGGCAGGCCGGCCCATCCCTGCGGAAGCGGCGGGATGATGGGTCGCAGCGCCACGATCGTGTCCTCGAGGGGGCTGACCCGGACGGTGTCCTTCCAGCCCAGTTCAGTGGGGTGCGGCTTGCGGATGATGCCATCCCATCCCACCCGGTTCAGCAGCTGGACGTCGTAGAGGTGGAAGTGGATGGGGTGGGTGTCCACCCCGTTGTGGGTGAACTTCCAGATCTGCGTCCCGTCGTCGGTCTGGGTGATCGGCGATGCCTCCATGCCGGGCGGCAACTCCACGCCGTCGAGGACCTCTGTGGGCGGGAAGGTGTACGGCAGCAGGATCATGTTCTGCAGGCCGGCCTGGGCGTCGGGCGTCTCGACGCCGAGCATGCCGCTCATGCGGCCGTACTCCTGCTCGAACGCCTCGCCCATCTCGTCCTGGATCATCTTCGGCTTCAGGTTGACGGTGAGTTTCTCTGTGGCCGTGGACGTCCGGAACGGGGCGCCGGGGTTGCTCACGGAGTCGTCGTCGACCAGGCGGTCGAACGTCACAGAGGTGTCGAAGATCTGCACGGTGCCGTTGGTGCCGCCCGTGAAGGTGGTGCCGTAGGCGCTGTTGTACGCGGACTGCCCGACGATGATGGGCTTCTGGCCCTTCTCGAAGACGCCGGTGCCGTCGGCGGTGTGCTTGAATGCCGCGTCGAGCGCTGCCCTGTCGAAGGCGGCCTGCGGGGTGCCCGCGACCTTGATCTGCATGACCGTGCGGGTGTTCGGCCCGTAGCCGGGCAGGGTCGACGGCGCGCCACCGGAATCGCGGAGGTCCGCGTTGCCCGTGTAGTAGTCGTACCGCGGATCCCTCGCCGGGAAGGCTGCAGGGGCGTCGTTGTACAGGATGAGGGTCTGGCCGGCGTAGGCCGACAGGTCCACGATCGTGTCGAAGCGCTCGGCGGGGGCGACGAGCAGCGAATGCTTGTCGACGTTGCCGGCGTTGAACACGGTGGGGTCGGACACCCAGGTGATGGGTTGCGGGTCGACGGTGACCGGTGCAGGCAGGAAGCCGCCCTCGGTACCGATGACGGTCCAACTGGGGCCTTCATTGCCCACCACCGGGGTCGGGAAGACACCCGCCGGGTCGAGGAGCGCGTCTGCCATGAGCTGCGGATCCAGCGCGACCTCCGTGCAGGCCACCTGGGTCGATTCCGGCTTCGGCGTCGGGTTCGACGCGTCACAGGGGACACCGTCGGCGTCCACGGCCTTGTAGAGCGAGAGGTTGAAGAACCGGTCGTTCGCGCCGTTGAGGATCCTCAGCCGGTAAGCCTTCGGGTCGAGCGTCACTGTGGGATAGGCCTTGCCGTTGACGACGGGGGTGTCCATGAAAGACTCCATGCCCATCGAGAGGTACGGCACCCCCGGCATCAGGCGGGGCTCGCACCATCCAGTCAGGTCCGGGTCACAGGTGGCGTCGTAGTAGGGATTGTCGGTCGGCCCGTACTTCACGTCCTTCGTCGGCGGCCAGAACCATGGCCCGTAGGCCCATCGCCCGTAGGCGTTCACGCCGGAGAGATCGCCGGGGTTCTGGGCGGGGGAGTAGACGTGCGGCATCCAGAGGCTGCCTTCGCCGCCCCATCGGGCCGTGTCCCACGTCTCGTCCTGCTCCATGAGCTGGGCGTCGTCGGGCACGAAGGTCTTGTCCTGGACCACCAGTTCCAGCGTCGACGCGGCGTCGGGAATGATGCCTCCGTTGACCAGGGCTGCCTCGGTGTCGTCGGTGATGATGTAGGGCGCAACTTCTCCGGCGTACACGTTGAGGCGGGTGATTCCCCAAGCGTGGTCGTGGTAGAACATCAGCCGCGCGCTCTGGGCGTTGGTGTAGAAGAAGGTCTGCGCGCCCGGTCCTGGGTCAGGCATGTCGGGCACGTTCTCCACGCTGACGCCCTGGGGATAGGCGGTGGTCTCGCCGGCCGGCGTGATCCACTGGTGGGGCGTGCCGTCGGAGATCCAGGGGGTCACCCCGCCGTGCAGGTGGAGCGTGGCCCGGTTCTCGGCGTAACAGTGGTCGGCCTCGACCATCATGTTCTTGTCCGTGCCGCTGCACATCGGGTTGAGCGGATCGGCCTGGACGGGATCCGGCCCCATGGCCGTGTGCCCGTCCGGAGTCATCCCTGAGCCCATGACGGTGGTGTCGGTGGGGATCATGAGGTTTCCGGCCGCGCCCGTGGGCAACAGGTTCCGGAACAGGATCCTGACAGGCTTGTCCTTGTTGGCCACGATGGCGGGCCCGAGGTACGACGGGGCGGTCACGCCCACGGCCTGGCTGCCGTTCGGCAACGTGATGGGAGCGCCCGCGATGGTCGTCAGCGGGATCCCGTCGCCGGGGATGACGGCGGTGTCGAGTTGGACGTAACCACGCAACGTGCTCGCCGGAAGATCAGCGTGCAGTTGCTGCTGGAACTCGACCAGCGCGATCTCGTAGTAGTCGGAGCCGGCGTACGTAGTGGTGTCGGCGACCGCGGCGGGGACCCCGTCGCCGACGGTGGGGAGTTGGTCCAAGAACTTGCGGATGCCCCCGGTGACCACAGTCTGGTCAGCTGTCACCTCGGAAGCCGCGAATGAGTAGGTGCGCGCGGCGGGGAACGTCGGGAACGCCTCCGAACCGAGCGTGATGGTGCTGTCCTGGAGCGGCGCCGTGGCCGCCGGGTACTGCATGGAGTCGGTCCCGCCAGTGGAGTCCAGGGGGATGCCCTGTCCGTAGAAGGCGATGCGGTCGCCTGCGACGACAGGGAAGTTCGCCACGCCGTAGCTCACGTCCTCACTGACACCTGCCGTGGTGAGCGGCGGGACGACCAGTTGTCCTGAATCGAAGACGACCGTGTATTCATTGGCCGTCCCCGTCGGGCGCAGCACGTAGGCGTGGAAGACGTTTCCTGCGGAGGCGAAGGGACTGCCTCCGGTGGTCGCCTGGTTCCTGCTCAGGAATCCGGTCAGGAATCCGTCGCTGAGGGGTTGCTGGAGCGCCACGAACACTGGCGCCAGTTCACCGGGAGCGACCGGGTAATCGGAGGCGAACTCGCGGTCGAGGAGTTCGTTGCCGACCGTCGACTGTGCCCCCGGAAGGGTTCCCACCGTCGGCAGCGGGCTGTTGGCGTAGTTCGGATGGCTGAAGTAGTGGGGTGCGGCTCCGGGCACCATGGCCACGGCCGCGCCGGTCATCAGCGGATTGGCCTCACCGGCCTGGATGGCCTCTGCGGCTGCAAGCTCCCGATCCTTCTGGGTGATCCGCCGTTCGCGGGCCTCCTCGGCCTGCTTCTTCAGCTCATCGTAGGCATCACCGGGGAGCTTCGCCGGTGCCGCCGGAGCCTGCGCCGGAGCAGGGTCCGGGGCAGGGTAGGCGGGGGACATGGAAAGGGACAGGGCGAGCGGGATGGCCGTGACAAGAGCCAGCGCTGCCGTCCGTGGGCGAGACAGCATGAGATTCCTCCGTGAAAGCGCAGGGTGGATGCGTGGCAGGCACGGTTCAAGGCGGCGTCGCCTCGAGGGGTGGGCCACGAAAGTGGGGCCGGGCGAGCCTCGCGCTGGGGCGTGCTGCAGGCCGGTCTTCGTGCTGCGGATGGGGGAACCTCGCACGCTGGACGGGCGACGCGCCGCGTCGTCGTTGGCGCGGAGCGTCTGATCGGGACGCTAACTGTCACCCATTCCATAGTCAAGGGTTGGCCGTTACGATGTGAGACCTGGCCACGAGCTCCCACCTTCCCGGTGGAATCGGGGCATAGCACCCGACTCCTCGCGACTGGCCCGGCGGAAGGAGCAGCAGGATGCCCAACCACGGAGCCGAACGTGCCTCACCTACAGAGTCAGTGGAGCAGACCCGGGACAAGGCGGCCAGCGCCCCCGGCCCAACGACGGGCGTAAGCCGGACTCTCCCCCGGACCTGCACAAGCCATCCTGGAAGTACGCCTTCACGAGGGCACTGTCCGAGTTCTCGAAAGACCATGTGACGGACCTGGCTGCGAGCCTCACCTACTTCGCCGTCCTGTCGATGTTCCCCATGCTTCTGGCGCTGGTGTCCCTGCTGGGTGTCTTCGGACAGGGGGAGCAGTCGGCGCAGGGCATCCGGACCCTCATCGAGCAGTACGCCCCCGAGGAACTCGCCGGGCTGTTGGGGGACACCGTCAGCGGGCTGGCGGAGCAGACGGGCGCCGGCTTCGCGCTGGTGACCGGCCTCGTCCTGGCGTTGTGGGCGGCTTCAGGTTACGTGGGGGCGTTCTCGCGGGCGATGAACCGGATCTATGAGGTTGAGGAGGGCCGCCCCTTCTGGAAGCACAAGCCACAGATGCTGCTGCTGACCCTCGTCCTGGTGATCATCCTGGCCGTCATGGTCTTCGCCATGGTCCTGTCCGGGGACCTGGCGCAATCGGTGGGGGACCTGATCGGCCTCGGAGGCACCGCGGTGCTGGTGTGGAACATTGCGAAGTGGCCGGTGATCGTGGCCTTGGCGGTGCTGGTCATCGCGATGCTGTACTACTACACCCCCAACGTGGAGCAGCCCAGGTTGCGCTGGATCAGCGTCGGCGCCGTGCTGGCCCTCGTGGTGGCCGCCGTGGCGGGGGTCGCCTTCTCGATCTACGTCTCCAACTTCGCGTCCTACAACGCCACGTACGGCATCATCGGCTCGTTCATCGTGCTGCTGCTGGGCCTGTGGATCGTCAACACTGTGCTGTTGTTCGGCGCTGAGGTCGACGCGGAGATCGAGCGGGGCAGGCAACTCCAGGGTGGCATCGAGGCGGAGGAGACGATCAAGTTGCCCCCGCGCGAAACCCGCGCGTCGGAGAAGCTCGCGGACAGGCACAGCAAGCTAGTCACGCGGGGCAGGGAGCTACGACTCGAGAACGGCCGCGGCCGGTCCAAGGAGCGCTGAGGGCTCAGTTGCCCGCGGCGGCGCGCTCGATCTCCGCGATGTCGATCTTCTGCATGGTGAGCATCGCAGCGAAAGCGCGCTCCCGCACGCCGGGGTCGTCTGACTTCATGGCGTCACTGAGCGCCGTGGGCGTGATCTGCCAGGACACGCCCCAGCGGTCCTTGCACCAGCCGCAGGCGCTCTCCTGGCCGCCGTTGCCGACGATGGCGTTCCAGTAGCGGTCGGTCTCCGCCTGATCGGCCGTGGCGATCTGGAAGGAGAAGGCCTCGCTCTGCGTGAACTCGGGTCCGCCGTTCAGCCCTATGCACGGGATCCCGCAGACCGTGAACTCCACGGTGAGGACGTCGCCCTCCTTGCCACTGGGGTAGTCGCCCGGGGCCCGCTCCACGGCCAGCACCTCGCTGTCGGGGAAGACGGAGGCGTAGAACTCTGCGGCCGCCTCCGCATCCTTGTCGAACCACAGACAGATCGTGTTCTTGGGGGTTGCCATCGTGTGACTCCTTCGACGTCGACTGAGCGTCACGTTAACCCTGCTCTCCACCCGCGGCAATAGCTGACCAAAGTGGCTGCGCTGGGGGCGAGGCCGTGCTCCGTGAATCAGATTCCACCATCCCTTGTGACGTGATAGTTGCCGATAATGGGCTCCAGGTAGCCGCCTTCTGTCAGGATTTCGTGCGGGAAAAGTGCTGGTCGGGCACAATGTGGCCAAAGCGCTGCCAGGTGGGAGCGCTGTCCTGCCTGGGGGAATCGTGAAAGATACTTGTTTACAGCGCTCTGCCGTGGCGTTCGCCACGGCGCTCCTCATGCTGGCGGTTCCGCTTGCGGGCCACGCCGACAACGCGGTCGTCGCAGCCGGAGACTCCACCACCGTCATCTCCAACTCCACGATCGATTTCGGGACGGTCTGCGTGGGCTCAGCTACCCAGCGCACAGTCAGTGTGGCAATCAAGCGGAACGGCAATTACGACAACTCGAACGTCTTCAAGAACGGAACCACGGCTGAGGTCACCGCTGACGTCTCTGGCTCCGGTTACGACTCATCCTTCGTCGAAGGAAATGAGATTGCTATCCCTGGCACCTGGGAGAACCTCGGCAACAACGTCCTGACAGCCCCCGTGACCTCGCTCATCACTCTCAATGCCTCCGTTGTCGGGCCGAGCACCGGTTCCGTCACTTTCACATCCACGGGAACGAAAGCCAACGGCTCGGGCCTCACTGTGAAGAGCGAGGCGATTGCACTGACCGCAAGCGTCATCTCCTGCGACGAGGGGCCCAGCATCACGGTGGACGACGTGACGCTGGAGGGCAACACCCTGGGGGGTCGCACGCTCGAGTTCGGGGACGTGGGCGTGGCCAGCGACGCGCAGAGCACTCCGGCGGTGACCTGCTTCCCTGCCATCGGATCCCTCCTTTCACTCGGCACGACAGAAGTGACGTGTGCCGCTACCGATTCCGCAGGACAGACGACGCAGGACTCGGGCACCGTCACGATCGTCGACACGACTGGACCGGTGATCACCGGGACGCCAGGCAGCACGACGGTGGAGGCCACCTCCGCGGCGGGCGCGCCATACACCTGGGCTGAAGCCACGGCTTCCGACGTCGTCTGGGGGAGCCTTGCAGTGGATTGCTCACCTGCCTCCGGCAGCATCTTCGCGCTGGGTGCAACGTCGGTCACCTGTACTGCGACGGACGGCTCGAACAACAGCCAGACAACCCCATTCCAGATCAACGTGGCGGACACCACGAAGCCGGACTTCCCGCAGCCGTCGGACATCACCGCTGAGGCCACCTCCGCGGAAGGGGCCGTGGTCACCTTCACCCCGCCGGTCGCCACCGATGCGGTCTCCGGCGAAATCATCGGCACGTGCACGCCATCCTCCGGCGCTATGTTCCCGCTCGGTCTCACGACGGTGACGTGCACCGCGTCGGACGGCTCTGACAACGTCGGTGAAACCTCCTTCGTGGTCACAGTGGCGGACACCACAGCTCCGGAGCTCACCGTGCCGGGCAACATCACGGCAGAGGCCACCTCGCCGTCGGGTGCGGTCGTCTCCTTCACGGCCACCGCGACTGACGCGGTGTCCGTCCCTGTCGTCACGTGCAGCCCGGAGTCGGGCGACATCTTCCCGCTGGCCACCACGACGGTGAGCTGCACGGCCATCGATGATGCGGGTAACGCCTCCGCTGCCCAGACGTTCACCGTCACCGTGGAGGACACCACACCTCCGACGCTGGAGAGCGTGCCGGAGAGCTTCACCGTCGAGGGCAACACACTGGGGGGCGCACTCACCTCGTTCACCATGCCCACGGCGACTGACACGGTGGACGCGGAACCGCTGGTCACCTGCGACAACCCCAGCCTCTATCCGCTGGGGGAAACCGTCGTGACCTGCACCGCCAAGGACGCTCGGGGCAACCGGTCGACGGCCAGCTTCAGCATCACCGTGGTGGACACCACGGCACCTTCGATCTCCTGGCGGAGCACCGAACCCGTACCCAATGCGCACGGGTGGCACAACGATGACGTCACGGTGGTGTGGGAGTGTCTCGACATCGTCCACGGCGAATGGACCGTCGAGGAGACGGTGACGGGGGAGGGCAGTTCGCTGACCGCCACCGGAACCTGCGCGGACGGGTCGCTCAACGCGACCTCCGACACGAAGTCCGGGATCATGATCGACCGCACGGCGCCGCTGCTCGACGTCAGCGGCCCTGCTGACGGTGCCACGGTCGACCTCTGCACCGCAGGCTCGACGACGAAGCCGACCTTCGCTCCCAGCGACGTCCTTTCCGGGGTGGATCCGGCCACCATGAGCGAGGCGTGGGCCGAGCCGTCAGCGGCCTCCGGGGTGGGTACCTATAGCTACACCGCCTCGGCGAGCGACAAGGCCGACAACACGGCATCTGAGACCCGCACCTACAGCGTGGTTTACGGCTCCGGCGCGTGGGGCGGCTTCCGACAGCCCATCAACATGGATGGACTCAGCAGGTTCAAGCTGGGCAGCACCGTCCCGGTGAAGTTCCGGTTGGACTGCGACGGCACGCCGATCTCGACGGCGGTTGCGAAGCTCTACGTGAAGAGGGCGGATGGCGTCCCGAACGCCGGGGTGGATGAGGCTGTTTCGACTGCGGCTTCCACCACGGGCAATCTCTTCCGGTACAGCGACGGGCAATACATCTTCAACCTCAGCACCAAGGCGGGCTACACCAACCCGGGCTCCAGCACGGTGACGGCATTCACGACTGGTACGTGGACGCTGACCGCCGTCCTCGACGACGGGTCCAAGCACTCCGTCACCGTCCAGTTGGCCAAATAGATCGGCCCTGAATAGCACATCAGCAGTGCCCGGCCCCGGCATGTGGTCGGGCACTGCTCGTGTGCGGTCAGAGGCTCCAGGGCGGTCCATGGGCGGCCTGTCAATGCTGGTCGTGACCGGCGCCTCCACCGCTGGGGTACTCCGGCACGTTGATCTCAACCGTGGCCGGGCCGGCCGCAGGCGGCAGCGGGCTGAAGCTGATCCCGTTGGGCTTGTCGCCCACGATCACGGTTGCCACCGTGGCGTTTTCGCCGAGGTCGATGACCGAGACCGTATCGTCGTAAAGGTTGGTGACCCAGGCTCGCTGCCCGGTGGGCTACCAACATGACCATGATGGCCCACGCCATGCACATCCACGGCCACACCTGGGGGCTCCCAGGGAGCGGGGGGTTACGCAAATACACGGTGTTGCTGACTCCGATGCAGACCCTCGAACTGGACCTGCTCACGGATCACCCCGGCGTCTTCATGGGACACGCCCCTTCGTAGCGGTTTGAGACGTCGAGTCTGTCGAATAGTGCGGGCACCAGTCATGGCGTAGTCCTTGCACGCCATATCAGAAGGTCGCAGATGGGCGGCGGCAACGATCGCCAGCTGGGCGGAGGCGGTGTCCGGTGCTGCGAAGGGGCAACCCGTGCAGGTGATTAGTCAATCACAATTGACATTTCAGCCCGTTGAAGTAATATTCATACCGACGAAAGGAAACCCATGGCGCAGGCCTACCATCCCGACGCGTATGCGATGCAGGCGATCATCGCCCTGTCGAACGGCCTTGAGCGGGAACTGGCGCGGCTGCTCGGGTTGAACGCGACCGATTACCGGGCGCTCTCCACCCTCCAGCAGCTCCCTCGCGACAAGGCCGTCACGCTGGGCGACCTTGGAGGGGCCCTCGGCACTTCCGCGGCCACAACCTCCGCTCTGGTGGACAGGCTCGAGCGCGCGTGCTACGTAGTGCGACGTCGAGGCGAGGTCGACCGTCGTCAGGTGACCCTCGAAACCACCCCTCTCGGCTGGACCAGGATCATGGCGTTGATGCGGCCGCTCATGGACGCCACCGACGACCACCTGAAGGCGCTCAACGCCGATGAAGTGCGAGCCGTGAGCGCGTTCCTCCGCTTCATGAACACCTGCCTGGCTGAGCGGCTCGAAGCTCTCGCCACCCTCGAATCCGCCCAGTGACCCCCACGTCGTATGGGCCACTCAGCCGCCAACCAGCTCAGGAGACCACCATGTCCATCCCCTCCCTCTACATCGGAAGAAGACGCTCGTGGATAGTGGCGATCTTCTTCGTCCTCCTCGCAGGCCTTGTCGTCGGCCTCGTCCCAGAGGCTGAACGAGACGCCTCACCGACCGACTCCCTGGCCCAGGGATTCGACAGCACCCGCGTGGTGGAGTTGTCGGAGCAGTTTCCGCAGGAGGGGGACGCCACAGCCCTGATCCTGTGGACGTCCACGGATGGGGGGAAGCTGACCGAACAGCAGATCGCCTCCGCCCGCGAGTCTCTCCTCAGCCGCCTGTCCGGGGACGCGGGTTCCGCAGGGCCGCAGCCCGGCGAGGGCGCTCCGGACGGCGCCGGGCCACCTCCCGGCGTCACCGGCTCTGACGCCGGCGCTGCTGGGGGGCCACCTTCGGGGCCTCCGCCCCTGCCCCTCGTGAGTGAGGACGGCACAGCCGCCTTCGGGACGATCAGCGTCGAGGCGGACTCCTCCACCGAAAATCGCGACGATGTCGAGGTGTTGCGCGCGGAACTCCGCGACGAGGCCGCGGAGGGCGTCGACGTGCAGGTGACGGGGCCAGCGGGCATCCGCGCGGACCTGGGAGCCGTCTTCAGCGGGGCGAACTTCCGCTTGCTCGCCGCTACCGCCGCGGTGGTCGCCATCCTCCTCCTGCTGACCTACCGCAGCCCGGTGCTGTGGATCATCCCGTTGGTCGTCGTGGGCCTGGCTGACAGGCTTGCCGCCATCCTGGCCACGCACACCCTGCGCCTGACCGGCGTCCCGTGGGACGAATCCACCATCGGCGTGTTGTCCGTACTGGTGTTCGGCGCGGGCACCAATTACGCCCTCTTGTTGATCTCGCGCTACCGCGACGAACTCCGGAGCAGCGAGGACCGCTTCCAGGCCATGCGTACGTCACTGCGACACTCCGGCGAGGCCGTACTCACGAGCGCGTCCACGGTCGTGCTGGGCGTGCTGACGCTGCTCTTGTCGGTCTTCCCGGCAACCCGGGGCCTTGGTCTCGCCAGCGCGGTCGGCATCGTCATCGCGGCCGGTTATGCACTCGTCGTGCTGCCATCGGTGCTCGTCCTGTTCGGCCGCTGGGTCTTCTGGCCACTCGTTCCCCGTGTGGGGCAACCGGCCCTGGTCGACAGCGGCCGCTCCGTCTGGGCGCGGGTCGGGGCCCAGGTGGCCCGCCGCCCCACTGTTTTCGTGCTGGCCAGCGTCGCGCTGCTCGCCGTACTCGGTGGCGGGCTGTTCCGGATCGAGACCGGCCTCGGCCCGTCGGACCAGTTCCTCCGCAAGCCGGAGGCGATCGTGGCGCTGGAGCGCCTCGGCGAGTCGTTCCCGGCGGGCCAGTCCGACCCCGCGATCGTCATCACAGAAGAGGACGCCACGCGCGTGGCAGAAGTTGCTGAGGGCGTCCCCGGGGTGGTGTCTGCCACTCCTGCAGGGACCGCAGAGAACCTCACCCAGCTGCGCGTGGTGCTCGAACCCGAGCCTGGAAGCGACGAAGCGCGTCAGGTCGTTCGCGACCTGAGGGTGGCTCTCGAGGGCCTCGCGCCGACCTTCGTCGGCGGAACGGAGGCCCAGTCCGTCGACAGTCTGGACGGGGCCGCGGAGGACCAACGCACGATCATCCCGCTCATCCTCGCGCTGGTGCTGGGCATCCTCTTCGTCCTTCTCAGGTCCGTGGTCGCACCACTCGTGCTCGTGGCGACCGTCGTCGGCACGTACGTCGCGGCGCTCGGTGCCTCATGGGTGCTCTTCGTGGAGGTGCTGGGCTTCGAACGACTGGACTCCAGCGTGCCGCTGCTGACCTTCCTCTTCCTGGTGGCGCTCGGCATCGACTACAACATCTTCCTGGTCACGAGGGCCAGGGAAGAAGGCAGGCACCACGGCAGCAGGCGCGGAATGCTGAGGGCTCTGACGGCCACCGGTGGCGTCATCACCAGCGCAGGGATCCTGCTCGCCGCAGTCTTCGCGGTGCTGGGCGTTCTCCCGCTGGTGGTGCTGGCCCAGATCGGTGTCGTCATCGGGGTCGGCGTCCTGCTGGACACGTTGCTCGTGCGCACTGTCCTGGTCCCCGCGATTGCGGTCCTCCTCGGTGACGCATTCTGGTGGCCGCGGCGGACGCGATCACCTCACCCGGCGACCGCCCCGGCGGACGTCAGTGGCCAGGTCGACTCCATGAAGCCGAGGGAACCGGAAATGGTGGGCTGACCTAGGAGTTGCGGCGGCGGATCTCCGCGGTGAGGAATGTCGCGAAGCTGCACCACGCCGCGTAGGGCGCCAGCGCGGCCATCCGGCTGCTGCCGGATGGCCCTGCTCGGCGGGCCAGGTCCCACGAACTGGCAGCCAGGAGCCCGGCCAGAACGGTCGCGGAGCCCAACCTGTGGGCCCGGAAGAACGCCCAGCTCCACCCCTGGTTGAGGGCGAGGTTGAGCACCAAGGCGTTTCGGTATCGATCCGCGGACGCAGGGTCGCCCTGGGCCTCGAGGTCTTCGATGACCTTGGCGCTGGTCAGCGCGATGTCGGTGTAGAGGGCGGTCCAGACGATGGGGAACACCCAGCTCGGGGGTTTCCACCCGGGCTTGTCCAAGGCTCGATACCAGGCCGAACCGGGGTCGGTCGCGAGCGACCCGGAGAGGGCGGTGACGGCCGTCAGCGCGCTGGTCAATGCCAGGGGTCGTTCGAACCATTTCCTCGTCGCCATGGATGTCCTTCCGGAGGGGCCCGGCATGCCTCAGTGGAGCACCGTGGCTGGCCGTGGCCGCTGCCTCCACCCTACCGTCGGGTCGCTTTGCCACTGTGCGGAGGCAGACCAACGAGCTTCAGCGTTCGCGTAGAGGGAGGAGGGTCGTCGATGTCCTGAGACATCACAATGGTCGGGGCGACAGGACTCGAACCTGCGGTCTCCTGCTCCCAAAGCAGGCGCGCTAGCCACTACGCTACGCCCCGTGAGCAGGGAAGCACCTAGCCAGAAGCTTCCGGCCAGGTGGATCACTGCATCGAGCGGATGACGGGAATCGAACCCGCGTAGCTAGTTTGGAAGACTAGGGCTCTACCATTGAGCTACATCCGCAGAACCGCAGACGAGTGTATCAGCGATCTGACCGAAGCCTGGAAACCTGCTCATCGGCCACCGTCTCCGGCGCCCTCCAGGCCCAGGAAGTCCCGGATGGCGTCCAGTTCGCGTTGGGTCTGTTCCCGGGCCGCGTCGAGGACTGAGCGCAACACCGGGACCCGACGCTCGGAGTTACTGATCGGCATCCGCTCCGGGAACACCAGGTAGGCGCGCCCCTGCCGTTCGAGCTCGAACAATTCCCCGAGGGTGCGGTTGTAGTTGGCGGGCCGCTCCAACACTCCGTGGGCGATGGACGGATACTGGCGGAACAGCCGGCGATAGCCGTGGGGGAACCGGGCGGGCGGCTTGCGGTACCCACGGGTGCGGGTCATGACGACGAGGAACTTCTCGAAGCCGGCCGCCTTGGCAGCATCCAGGGCGAACCCTCCGGTGGGGCCGAGCGCGCCGTCGCAGTAGACCTCGCCGTCGACGGTGGCCAACGGCATGAAGAACGGCATCGTCGACGAGGCGCGGACACGCTTCATCAGGTCATACATGCGATGGATGTCCTCGCGACCCCAGTAGACCATCTCGCCGTCGTGGCAGCGCATCGCCCCGATCGCCACGCGCGCCGGGTTCCCCTGGAACGTCTCCCAGTCATAGGGGAGCGCCTGATGGGGGAGGGAGGTTCGTTCATAGATCCATTCGGCATTGAACATGCCCTTGCCCTGCAGCCAGGTGTGCCAGTTGCCGAACTCGGGCTCGGCCGCGAAGTCGACGAAGGATTTCTCTGCACGCGGGGCGTCCCGCGAGACGTAGTTGGCCACGCAACTCGAACCGGCGGAGATCCCGCCCACCCAGTCTGCGTGGATCCCGGCCTCCAACAGGACGCTCACAACCCCTGAGGAGAACGATGCGCGCATGCCGCCGCCCTCGAAAATGAGGGCGGTGTCGGTCACGTTGCTGGTCAGCTCGCTCACGGCCCCGACTTTAGCCGGGCGCGGGAGCCCGCGTGTTGGTGGCCGGAGCATCGACCGATAGACTGACGCGCGATTCGAAAATTGACACCTCAGGAGTCCACTCGTGCCCAGCACCGTTGAGAAGCTGAAGCCCACCCGGGTAAAGCTCACCGTCGAGATCCCCTTCGCTGATCTCAAGCCCTACCTTGACAAGGCTTACAAGGAGATCGCCGAACAGGTGACGATCCCCGGCTTCCGTAAGGGGAAGGTGCCCAACACGGTCATCGACCAGCGGTTCGGCCGCGGCATGGTCCTGCAGGAGGCCATCAACGAGGCCATCCCGGAGACCTACAACCAGGCCATCGACGAGCACAAGATCTACCCCATGGCGCAGCCCGAGGTGGACATCACCAAGCTCGAAGACAAGGACGTGGTGGAGTACACCGCCGAGGTGGAGATCCGCCCCGAGGTGGAGCTGCCGGACTTCAACACCATCGAGGCCACCGTCGAGGGCGCATCCTCCGTCGACGAACTCGTCGAAGAGCGCATCGAACTGCTCCGCAAGCGCTTCGCCACCACCACCGAGGTGGAGCGCGGCGCCGCCGAGGGTGACCTGCTGAAGATCGACCTCAAGGCCACCAAGGACGGCGAGGAACTCGACGACGCCACCGCAGAAGGCATCTCCTACGTGGTCGGCGACGACCAGGGCATGCTCGACGGCCTGGACGAGGCTGTCACCGGCCTGAAGGCCGGCGAGTCCAAGACCTTCACCTCCACCCTCGTGGGCGGCGCCCACCGCGGTGAAGAGGCCGAGATCGAGGTGACCGTCGTCACCGTCTCCGAGCAGGAACTGCCGGAGGTCGACGACGACTTCGCACAGCTCATCTCCGAGTTCGACACCGTCGAGGAGATGAAGGCCGACCTGCGTTCCGGCGCCGAGCAGCAGGTGAACGCCGACCAGATCGCCGACGCCCGCGACAAGGTGCTCGAAGCGATCCTCGAGAAGGTCGACTTCGAACTGCCCGAGAACGTCCTCAAGAAGGAACTCGAAGCCCGCCGTGCCGACATCGAGCGCCAGCTCGCCCGCGGCGGCATGACGGTCGACCAGTACCTGGAGCAGACCGAAGAGGAAGAGGCCGAGACGGTCGAAGAGTTCTGGGCCGAGATGGACAAGCGCGCCACGGATGCGCTGCGCGCCCAGATCGTGCTCGACGTCTACGCCGAGGCCAACTCGATCGACGTCTCCCAGCAGGAGCTCACCGAACTCATCTTCCGCAAGGCGCAGCAGTCCGGCTCCTCGCCCCAGGATGAGATCAACCACATGATGGAGCACAACCACATGCCCGAGTGGATGAACGAGATCCGCCGCGGCAAGGCCCTGGCCTCGATCTGCGCCGCGGCCACCGTGAAGGATTCCGAGGGCAACGCCGTCGACACGTCGCTCGCCTCCGTGGAGACCGAGGACGCCGGGGAGTGATCCCAGCCGCCTCGCGATAAGCGCAACGCCAACGCCGCCGGTCCCGCAGGGGACCGGCGGCGTTGCTGTTCCCGCCGGTGCACGCTGTGCGCGAACAGGCCGCGCTTCGCTTCGGTTGTCTGAATCACCCGGTAGGTTATTGGTGTGACTCAAACTCCAATCCACCCGATCCGGATGGCCGGGCCCGCAGGCGCCGGCCTCGGCATGACAGACAACGTGTACTCCTCGTTGCTGGCCAACCGCATCATTTTCCTCGGTTCCGAGGTGCGCGACGAGAACGCCAACGCGATCTGCGCGCAGATGCTGCTGCTCAACGCGGAAGACCCCACCCAGGACATCTACCTGTACATCAACTCGCCCGGCGGGTCGGTGGACTCCGGCATGGCGATCTTCGACACCATGCAGTGGATCAGCAATGATGTGGCCACCGTCGCCATGGGCCTGGCCGCTTCGATGGGCCAGTTCCTGCTCTCGGCGGGCACCCCCGGCAAGCGCTTCGCGCTGCCGCACAGCCGCATCATGATGCACCAGCCCTCGGGTGGTCTGGGCGGCACCGCCTCAGACATCCGCATCCAGGCGGAGCAGTCGCTGCACATCAAGAAGACCATGGCCAACCTCATCGCTGAGCACACGGGTCAGAGCATCGAGCAGATCGAAGCTGATTCAGACCGCGACCGCTGGTTCACCGCCGAGCAGGCGCTCGAGTACGGCTTCATCGACCACGTGTATGAGCGCGCGTCGCAGATCCAGACGGAGGCCCCCAACCAATGATCAACAACACGTTCGCCCTGCCCCAGGGCGCGGCCCCCGTCGGCCCGGACATGAACTACTTCATCCCGCAGTGGGAGGAGCGCACCAGCTACGGCATCCGCCGCGTGGATCCGTACACGAAGCTCTTCGAGGATCGCATCATCTTCCTCGGCACCCCCATCAACGACGACGTGGCCAACGCGGTCATGGCGCAGCTGCTGGTGCTCCAGTCGATGGACCCCGAGCGCGACATCTCGATCTACCTCAACTCGCCCGGCGGCTCGTTCACCGCGCTGACCGCCATCTACGACACGATGCGCTACATCAAGCCCGACATCCAGACGGTGTGTCTCGGCCAGGCGGCTTCGGCCGCCGCCGTGATCCTCGCCGCCGGCACCAAGGGCAAGCGGTTGGCGCTGCCCAACTCGCGCATCCTCATCCACCAGCCGGCCACCGAGGGCGGCTACGGACAGTCCTCGGACCTGGAGATCCAGGCCCGCGAGATCCTGCGCATCCGCGCCCTCATGGAAGAGATGCTCGCCGTCGACACCGGCCAGGAAGTGGCCAAGGTCAGCAAGGACATCGAGCGCGACAAGTACCTGACCGCCCAGGAGGCGATCGAGTACGGCATCATCGACGACATCCTGCCGTCGCTGAAGGGTCTCTGACCGCTCAGACCGGGGCCGCCGGGCAACTGGGTCAATGCGACCCGGATGCCCGGCGGTTCGCTCTTCTCCCGCCCCGCCTGCCGGGTAGGGTGGTGACAACAAGGCAGACAATCAGGAACTGTTGATGGGAGGTGGACGTCGTGGCTCGTATCGGTGAATCCGGCGACCTGTTCAAGTGCAACTTCTGCGGGAAAACGCAGAAGCAGGTGAAGAAGCTGATCGCCGGCCCTGGCGTCTACATCTGCGACGAGTGCATCGGGCTGTGCAACGAGATCATCGAGGAGGAGTTCCCGGACGCCCCCGAAACCGGTCTGGTCAAGGAGCTGCCCAAGCCGCGCGAGATCCGCGACTTCCTCGACACCTACGTCATCGGCCAGGACAGCGCGAAGAAGACGCTGTCGGTGGCCGTGTACAACCATTACAAGCGCATCCAGGCCGAGCATGGCGGCCGGGGTCGCCGTTCGGATTCTGACGACATCGAGGTCGGCAAATCCAACATCCTCCTCATCGGGCCCACGGGCTGCGGCAAGACCTACCTGGCCCAGACCCTCGCGCGCATGCTGAACGTGCCGTTCGCCATGGCGGACGCCACCGCCCTGACGGAGGCCGGCTACGTCGGTGAGGACGTCGAGAACATCCTGCTGAAGCTGATCCAGGCGGCGGATTTCGACATCGCCAAGGCGGAGACCGGCATCATCTACATCGACGAGATCGACAAGGTCGCCCGCAAGTCGGAGAACCCCTCGATCACGCGTGACGTGTCCGGCGAGGGTGTGCAGCAGGCGCTGCTCAAGATCCTCGAGGGCACCGTCGCCGCCGTCCCGCCGCAGGGTGGCCGCAAGCACCCCCACCAGGACTTCCTGCAGATCGACACCACCAAGGTGCTGTTCATCGTCGGCGGCGCGTTCGCGGGTCTCGACGAGATCATCAACCAGCGCGTCGGTCGTCGCCCGCTGGGCTTCAACAACAAGGCCGAGGCTCGCATGCCTGAGGCGGACCCGTTCTCCCAGGTGCGTCCCGAAGACCTGCACAAGTTCGGCCTCATCCCGGAGTTCATCGGCCGCCTGCCCATGCTGACCAGCGTCTCGCCCCTCGACGAGGAGGCGCTCACCCGCATCCTGGTGGAGCCCAAGAACGCGTTGGTGCGCCAGTTCCAGAAGCTGTTCGAACTGGACGGCGTGCAGCTGGATTTCGAGGACGGGGCCATCGCCGCCATCGCGGGTCTGGCGCTGGAACGCGGTACCGGTGCCCGCGGGCTTCGGGCCATCCTCGAGGAGCTCCTCCTCGACGTGATGTTCAACGTGCCCTCCGACGAGGACGTTGCCCAGGTGATCGTGACCAGGGAATCGGTGCTCGGCGAGGAATCGCCCACCCTCGTCCCGCGTGCCAAGGTGGCGCGTCGGCGGGACCTGTCGGCCTGATCCTGGCGCCTCGGGCAACCGGCCACCACCCGTAGGGGTCCTTCCATAGCGCCGTGTTAAGGAGTTACATTCTCCCCAAGACGTCAGAGTTGTCGGCGGAGGAGGATCCCCATGACCACGACGCGTCCCACCAGTCGGAGTGCCACCGCTGTGATCGCCCTGGCGGCAGCGCTCCTCATTCCGGCGGCGTCCACGCCGGCCGAGGCAGCCCCCTATCCCTGGACGTTCGACGCCACAGTGGACCTGGTTCCGCTGACCAAGGGCCACGCTCCCGCTCCGGTGGCGGCCGACTGGGACGGTGATGGGGACGACGACCTCATCGTCGGCTTCCTCAACTCAAGTCTCTATTCGGGCGTGGCGGTGGCGCTGCGCGCCGAGGCAGGCTCGCTGGGGGAGTTGACCAGCATCTTCAGCACCGGCAACGCCGACACCGCGTTCGCCGGCACCGCCGTGACGTACCTGCGGCCCGCCGTGGGTGACATCGACGCCGACGGCACGGCAGACCTGGTGCTCGGCTCCTGGTCGTCGAACGCCGGTGTGAGGCTCTGCCTCAACCCGGACGGTGGCGCCATCGACCCCGCCGCGTGCACCCTCCTCAGGGACGGCGCGGGGGCCCTGGTGGGCGCCACCACTGTCTCGGGTATCGCCTACGTGTCGCCTGACCTTGTCGACTGGGACGCAGACGGGGATCTCGACCTGCTGATCGGCACGGGCGCCAGCGCCGCGGAGAAGGGCGTGCGCTTCTATGAGAACGTGGGCGGCGCTGCCTTCGCCGCGCCCCAGTGGCTTGTCTCCCAGGCCACTACCGGCCTCGGCGCCGAGAGCTACTACGAGCCCGCCGTCGCCGACATCAACGACGACGGCCTGCTCGACCTCCTGATCGCCGGTTCGCGCATCGAGAACGTCAGCGAGTTCGCGCTTTTCCAGTGCCTCAACACCGGGACGAGCGAGGTTCCTGTCACCAACTCCTGCACGCAGCTGAACCTGCCCGGCCTGGTCAGTAACGCCGTCGACGCGACGGACTGGGACAGCGACGGCCGCCTGGACTTCGTCCGCGGCTTCCAGTCCCTGTACATCGGCACGCCCGTGACGTTGATCCACGGCACCGGCCCGGACACCGACGGCGACGCGGTGGCGGACTCCTTCGACAACTGCCCGGCGGTGTCCAACCCGGCCACGATCATGTTGGACAAGGTCAACGCGGTCCAGGTCGACACGGACGCCGACGGCGCGGGCGACGCCTGCGACGACGACTGGGACGGCGACGGAGTGCTCAACGCGCCGGACAACGCCCCCTGGACCCACAACCCGGATCAGTCCGATGTCGACGGCGACACCCGCGGCGACGCGGCCGATCCGCGTGACGACCGTCCCGGCGAGCCCGGAGAAGGGTCGTACGAGTACGCGATGGCCGAGCGGATCGACTGGGGCGAGAAGCCCGTGATCGTCCTGCGCGCCGACGCCATGTCCACCGGCTACCGCTCGGGGATCGCGCAGGCCCTGACCAACGAGGCACTCGGCCGCGACCTGCCGTTCTCGCTGGCGCTCATACCCTGGGACGAGCCCAGGCTGACCGCGTCCGCCACGGACGAGTACCTGAACACCGTGCTACCCGACCCCGACTTCGAGGTCGTCAACCACGGCACCTACCACGCGTGCGTCTACACGCCGTACCTGGAGGAGTTCGGGGCCAGCTCCGCCGAGTTCGACTGCGGGATGCCCGTCGCGGAGTCGGTCAACCTGATGCGGGTCGGTCAGGATTCCATGCTCGGGGCCCTCGACATGGACACTGCCTCGCATCAGCTCACCGGGTTCATCCCGCCGACCGACGCGTTCGACGCGGCGGCGAGCGAGGCCATCCGGGCGCTCGGGTATTCGTGGGTGGCTTCCGCGTGGTACGCCGAGCCGGCGGAGCGCCCGGACTTCGCCTACGTCGACGACGCCGGCCTGGTGCATGTGCCCTGGTCCCAGATCGCCTGCGGCAACGGTGCGGCCACCTGGACCGACTGCCAGGGCGGTGCGAAGACGGGCCTGACCTCGCACTCGGGGGTGGACTGCGATGATCCGGCGGACTGCATGCCGACGCGTGACGGGAAGGACTACACGAACTGGGAGACCCACGCCGCCACGTCGCTGGCAGATCGTTGTGAAAGCGACTTCGGGCGCTACGGCGTCTGCAGCGTGCTGTTCGAACTGACCAGCTACGACGCCGACTTCGCCACCGGAACCCTCGACCCCGTGGCCTTCGCCGGCTTCCAGCGCACGCTGGACGAGTTGGAGGCGCTCGCGGAGCGGACAGGGGCCGTGTTCATGACGCTGGGGCAGTACGCCGCGGCCCTGCAGGCGGAGAAGCCGATCGTGACCCCGCCTCCGTCGTCGCCTCCGCCGAGTTCGCCGCCTCCGTCGTCGCCTCCGCCGAGTTCCCCGGCTCCGTCGTCGCCCCAGCCCAGTTCGCCGCCACCGAGTTCCTCCCCGGTGGACGACGACTACGTGCGCACGATCCCGTACACGAAGCCCGGCCTGCACCGCGACTTCAACGGCCGCGACTGGAACACGGTCTGTGAGCCCTACTCGCAGACAGAGAGGTGCCGCACCCACATCTGGGCCACCGTCGTCCACATGGAGGACGGGAAGTTCATCCGGGAGAGCGGATGGATGTTCAACAACCTCACCTACCTGCCGTTCATGACGCGTACGCAGTGGGGTGCCAACCCGTTGGCCAACCACAACTACGAGACCGGTTTCACCTCCGCCGGGCGGCAGTGGCGCACCGACTGCGACACTGCGCAGACCGGCGGCGGCGGGTGCCGCAGCTACATCCTGGCAACGGTCTACGCCGCGACACCACGGGCTGGGGGTGGATACACCTTCTCGCAGTCCAACCAGTGGGTGTTCAACAACATAGTGATGTTCCGGGCCGCGTAAGGTTGGGCGGGTGAGCCGAGGTTATCGACGTTTCCCGCACCTGCATCAGGACGAGGTCGTCTTCGTCGCAGACGACGACCTGTGGTTGGGGCCGCTCTCGGGCGGCCGCGCCGCACGCATCACCGTGGCGGAAGGCACGCCCCGCAGCCCACGGTTCTCCCCGGACGGGTCGAAGGTCGCCTACGCGGCAACGACCCACGGCCGGTGGGACGCCTACGTCGTCGACCTCGACGGCGGCACCCGGAGGCTCACCTGGCTGGGGACGCGCAGGCTGGTCATCTCAGGGTGGCTGGATGACCAGCACGTCCTGCTCAGCTCGGACCACGAGGGCCTCCACCGGGTCGACACCTATATGTATTCGCTCTCACTCGACGGTGAGCTCACCCGGCTGCCCTGGGGCGGCGCCACCTCGGCGACCGTGCACAGCAGCGGCAGGGTGGCCGTCGCGTCCATCAACCACCGCGATCCCTCGGGATGGAAGCGCTACCGCGGCGGCATGGCCGCGCGCCTCCACATCGGCGACGGCCAGGGCGACTGGATCCGGGTCCTGCCGGAGATCGAGGCCGGCCTGCACCACCCCACCTGGGTGGGGGACCGCCTCGTCTTCACCTCGGATCTTGGCGACGCGCCGGACGTGCAGGCGCAGGTGTGGTCCGTGGACCTGAACGGCATGGACCTGCGCAACCACACCTCCCACACCGCCGAGGAGGGCTACATCCGCGACGCCACCAGCGACGGCCAGGGCGTCGTCTACCACTCGCGCGGCCAGCTGTTCCACCTCGCCAGTCTGAAGGCTGAGCCCCAACTCATCGAGTTGGCCACCGGCATCGGGGCGCCGTCGCCGGTGCAGGTGCACCCCACAGACAGGCTCGAGGCGATCGTGCCGGACAACGGCGGCGACGGGTCGCTGCTGGAATGGCGCGGTGCCGCCTACTACCTCACGCACCGCGGTGGCCCTGCCCGGGCCCTCGCGGACAACGCCGGCGTCCGGGTCAGGGAGCCGCGCTTCCTTGACCACACGGGCGGCAAGGCGGTGTGGGTGACGGACGCCGAGGGTGAGGACGCCCTCGAGATCCGCCTGTTGGAGGGCGGCGACAAGGCCCGCCGCATCGGTGCAGGTCGCCTCGGCCGCGTCATGACGCTGGAGCCCAACGAGCAGGGCACCCGGATCGCCGTCGGCAGCCACGACGGCACGGTGTACCTCGTCGACGTGGCGCGCGGCAACGTCAAGGACATCGGCCGGTCCACCGTCGGTGAGGCGTCGGGCTTCGCCTGGTCGCCAGATGGCCGCTACCTCGTGTGGCGCAACGCCATCGCGCAGGAGGGTATGCTCGGGCAGCTCGTGGGCTACGACGTCACCGAGAAGCGCGCGTTCACGCTGACCAGGGGCCAGTTCAACGACTTCTCGCCGGTGTTCACCGCCGACGGCAAGTACCTCGTGTTCCTGTCGAGCCGCACCATCGACCCCACCTACGACGAGTTGACGTTCGACCTCTCCTTCACCAACACCGTGCGTCCGTGGCTAGTGCCTCTGAGCGCGGCAGAGCCTGCCCCGTTCGGCCCGTCGCCGGACGGCTGGGCCATCAGCGAAGCCGATGAGGACGACGAGAAGGATGACGACTCCGGGAAGTCGGGCAAGGAAGGCAAGAAGGGCAAGGACGGTAAGGAGTCCGAGCAGGTCTCGGTCGTCTTCGACGTCGGGGGAGTAGAGGACCGGATGGTCCCGTTCCCCGTGCCGTCGGGCCGCTACGTGCACCTCCAGGCGACCAAGCACGGGTTCGTGTGGCAGTCGCTTCGCTCCGTGGGCGAACTCGGCGCCCTGCGCGCCGGGGTCGAAGGCGAGGTCAAGGACGTCGTGGAGCACTTCTCCCTGAAGACCCGCAAGGTCACCACGGTGGTCGAGGGCTGCGACGGGGCCGGCGTCAGCGGCGACGGCGAGCGTCTGGTCGTCCGCAACGGCGACGAGGTCTGGGTGCAGAGTGCCGAGCAGGCCCCCGGCGACGACGAGGACGCCCGGGTCGCCGTCGATCTGGGCCGGCTGCGCCGCGAGATCGATCCCCGCGCCGAGTGGCGGCAGATGTTCGAGGAGAACTCCCGCCTGATGCGCGACCACTTCTGGCGCCCGGATTTCGACGGCACGGACTGGTCTGCCGCGGTGGCGCGCTACCGGCCGCTGCTCGACGTCGTGGCCACGCACGACGACCTCCTGGACGTGCTCTGGGAGACCGTCGGCGAGCTCAACACCTCGCACGCCTATGTGTCGCCTCCTGACGACGACGGTCCCTCTGTCGGCTACCTGGGCGCCACCTTCACCCGCAATGCCAAGGGCGAAGTGGTCATCGCCGACATCCTGCCCGGCGAAACGTCGGACCCCACGGCGCGGTCGCCGCTGAGGGCGGCCGGCGTCGCCGCTGAGCCTGGCGACGTCATCGTCGCCGTCGACGGCAGGCCCACCGCCGACGCACCGCACATCGGAGCGCTGCTCCAGGGCGCGGCGGAGAAGGTCGTCGAGTTGACCCTGGCCAGGGGGCGCCAGAAGCGTCGGGTCGCCGTCGTGCCCACAGGCAACGAGTCGCCGCTGCGCTACCACCAGTGGGTGACCAGCCGCGTGGAGTATGTGCGGGAACGCTCCGGCGGACGCATCGGTTACGTGCACGTACCGGACATGGTGGCCCGCGGCTGGGCGGAGTTCCACAGGCTCATCGACGCCGCGATGGCGTGTGACGGGGTGGTGGTGGACGTGCGCTTCAACGGCGGCGGCCACACCTCAGAACTGGTCATCGAGCGGCTGACGCGCCGGGCCATCGGCTGGGTCGGCGCCCGTCACCACGACGGGGCGAGCACCTACCCCAGCCAGGCCGCACGCGGCCCCGTGGTGTTCCTCACGAACCCGTTCGCCGGCTCGGACGGCGACATCGTGACCGCCGCCGCACAGAACCTGGGCCTCGGTCCGGTGGTGGGCGAGCGCAGTTGGGGCGGCGTGGTCGGCATCGACGGTCGGTTCACCCTGGTGGACGGCACCGAGGTGACACAGCCGCGCTACTGGATCGCCTTCGACCAGCACGGCTTCGGGCTCGAGAACCACGGCGTCGACCCCGACATCGTGGTGGAGGTGGGGCCGGCTGATTGGGAATCCGACGGTGACAAGCAGCTCGACGCGGCGGTGGACGAGGCGCTTCAGCGCCTCAACGGCACTCCGGCAGCGGTGGCGCCCAGCTTCCCGCCACCGCGCTTCTGAGCGGGTGTAAAGAAGGCCTCGGAGTCGCGCGACTCCGAGGCCTTCTTCCTCTGCAGGGAACTATCAGCCGGCGACGGGCGCCAGTTCGATGTCGGCGACGATGTGCTGGCCGTCCTCGACCCACTCCACGTCGCCCACCAGGCGGCCCACGGCACGCAGGTCCGGCTCGATGGTCTTCAACCGCTCGACGGAGCCCGCCGGCCCACGGAAGACAGCCTTCGCCACCTCTGCCCGCATGGAGACCTTCGCGTTGGACTTCGCGCCGCGGATGGCGATGAGCGCCTCCGCGAGATCTGCCAGCAGCGTGGCGTCGCCGTCGATCGACAACTCCTCCGCGGTGGGCCAGGTGGAGCGGTGCACCGACGAGTCGTTGGTCCAGCGCCACACCTCTTCCGCCACGAAGGGCAGGAAGGGCGCGAACAGGCGCACCTGCACGCTGAGCGCGATGGCCAACGCGGCCTGCGCCGACTTCTTGCCCTCGTCGCTGCCGGTGTAGGCGCGTTCCTTGACCAGTTCGAGGTAGTCGTCGCAGAAGGACCAGAAGAACGTCTCCGTGGCCTCGAGCGCCCCGCTGTAGTCGTAGTCCTCGAACTCCTCAGTGGCCTTCTCCACGACGACGGCCAGGCCGCGCAGCAGAGCCTTGTCCACCGGGTTCGTCACGGCGTCCAGCGTGGCGGGCGCGTCCTGCATCGACAGCACGAACTTGCCGGCGTTGAGGATCTTCATCGCGAGGCGACGGCCCACCTTCATCTGGGTCTCGTCGAACGGTGAATCCTGGCCGGGACGGGCCATGGCGGCGCGCCAGCGCACGGCGTCGGAGCCGTACTTGACGAGGATGTCGGTGGGCACCACCACGTTGCCCTTCGACTTCGACATCTTCTTGCGGTCCGGGTCCACGACGAAGCCCGAGATGGTGGCGCGCTTCCAGGGGAGCGTGCCGTTCTCGAAGTGCGCGCGCACCACGCGGCTGAACAGCCAGGTGCGGATGATGTCGTGGGCCTGGGGGGCCATGTCCATGGGGAACGTGAGGTTGAACAGCTCCTCATCGCGCTCCCAGCCGGTGGCCAGGTGCGGGGTGAGCGACGACGTCGCCCAGGTGTCCATCACGTCGGGGTCCGCCATGAAGCCGCCGGGCTGGTTGCGCTGCTCCTCCGAGAAGCCCTCCGGGGTGTCGGTCATGGGGTCGATGGGCAGCGAGGCCTCGTCGGCCACGATGGGGCTCTCGTACCGCGGCTCACCGTCGGCGTCCAGCTCGTACCAGACGGGGAACGGCACGCCGAAGAAGCGCTGGCGCGAGATGAGCCAGTCGCCGTTGAGGCCCGAGACCCAGTTGTCGTAGCGGTGCTTCATGTGCTCCGGGGTCCACTCGAGGGCCCGGCCGCGCTCCAGGAGGGTGGCCTTGAGTTCCTCGTCGCGGCCGCCGTTGGTGATGTACCACTGGCGGGTGGCCACGATCTCGAGGGGCTTGTCGCCCTTCTCGTAGAAGTTGGCCATGCGGGTGGTGGGCTTGGGGTCCTCCAGCATGTCGCCCTGCTCGCGCAGCTGGGCGACGGTGGCCTCGCGGGCGGAGAAGGCGGTCTTGCCCGCCAGCCCTTCATAGGCCTCCGTGTTGACGATCCACTCCGGCGTCTCGGCCTGGAAACGGCCGTCGCGGCCGATGACGGTGCGGGTGGGCAGGTTCAGCTCACGCCACCACAGCACGTCGGTGAGGTCGCCGAAGGTACAGCACATGGCGATGCCGGCGCCCTTGTCGGGCTCGGCCGCGGCGTGGGCCAGCACCGGGATCTCGACGCCGAAGATGGGCGAGGTCACCGTCGTGCCGAAGAGGTCCTGGTAGCGCTCGTCGTCCGGGTGGGCGATGAGGGCGCAGACCGACACGATGAGTTCGGGCCTCGTCGTCTCGATCCACACCGGCTCGCCGTCCGGCTTGTGGAAGGCGACCCGGTGGTAGTGGCCGGGGTAGTCGCGGGCCTCGAGCTCGGCCTGCGCGACGGCCGTCTGGAACGTCACGTCCCAGAGGGTGGGCGCATGGTCGAGGTAGGCCTCGCCACGGGCGTGGTTGCGCAGGAACGCGCGCTGCGCCACGGACTGGGCCTCGGGCGAGATGGTGGTGTAGAGGGTGTTCCAGTCCACCGACAGGCCGAGCTGCTTCCACAGGTCCTCGAAGACCTGCTCGTCCACCTGCGTCAGTTCCTGGCACAGCTCGATGAAGTTGCGGCGGCTGATCGGGATCTGCCGCTTCGGATCCGGCTTGGCGGGCGGCTGGAAGCCGGCGTCGTAGGGCAGCGAGGGGTCGCAGCGCACGCCGTAGAAGTTCTGCACCCGGCGCTCGGTGGGCAGGCCGTTGTCGTCCCAGCCCATGGGGTAGAAGACTTCCTTGCCGCGCATCCGCTGGTAGCGCGCGATGGTGTCGGTGTGCGTGTAGCTGAAGACGTGCCCCACGTGCAGCGAGCCGGACACGGTGGGAGGGGGAGTGTCGATGCTGAACACCTCGTCGCGCGACGACGGCCGACGGAAGGCGTAGGTGCCCTCTGTCTGCCATACCTCGCCCCACTTGGCCTCCAGTCCTTCGAGGACGGGCTTGTCGGGCAGGGCACCCTTGGGCGCGGTGGTGTCAGTCATGCGGTTGATCTTAGCGAGATTCGCCACTGGTGCCGATCCGGGGAAGGGCCTCAAACGGCAGCAGCCCGGACGGTGGACGTCCGGGCTGCTGGTGTGTGGGGTGAGGCGATCAGCGCTGGTAGGGCTCAGGCTTGACGTCGATCTCCTTGCCGCCCTCTTCCCAGGCGGCGGTCGCGGCGTTGAGGAAGCCCTCGGCGGTGGGCTCGATGGAGCCGAGATCCAGGCGCTGGCCGGAGACGACGTAGGCCGGGGTCGCGTCGACGGCGTCGTCGCGGAACTTCTGGTCCGCGTTGTCGACCCACTCCTGGAACGAGCGGGAGTTGTACAGCTCGACGTAGCGGGTCAGGTCTTCACCGGTGATGCCCGCGGCCTGGGGGATGTCGTTGCGGAGCACCTGGTCCGTGTAGCCGGTGTCCTGGAAGTCGAACGCGACACGGTGGAAGTCCTCGAACGCACCCACCTCTGCTGCAGCGGCGGCCGCCACGGCGGTGCGGGACGAGGGGCCGTCCTCGCGGGCCTGATCCAGGAAGTGGGCGGTGCGGATCTCGGTGGTGATGGAGCCGTCGGCGACCAGCTGCTCCACGATCGGGCCGAGGGTTGCGTGGGCGCTGGCACACGCGGGGCACTGGTAGTCCTCCCACAGCACGAGGTGCGGCTTGTCCGCGCTGGGGGCATTACCTTCGAGCGGGATGCCGTAGCCCTCGGTGGCGGCGGGCGGCGTCAGCTGTTCTTCTGCCACCGAGGTGCGGTTGCCGATGGCCTGCACGATGACGATGGCGAGCACCACGACGACCACCAGGGCCGCCAGGCCGAAACCGAACCCCATGATGCGCTTGTTGCGCTTGTTGCGTTCGTCCATCTCCTGAGCCTGCCGCAGCGCGGCGCGCTTGCTGAGGTTCGAGTTGTTGGCCATGTATGTGCTCCTTCAGAAATCCAGTGCGGGGCTGCGGGCACCGTGGGGTGCTGCGCTTTCGGAAGTAATGATAACCAGCGCACCCAAGGTGGTTGAATCAGTTACTACACACTGCGGAATCCTCCTGGGCGGTGCCCGGCCGAGTAGGCTGGCCCCACCATGACTGAAACCTCACACGCCGCGTTGACGGCGGCCCTGACCAGCCGTTGGCCCGAGCACCGGGTGGCGCCCAGCCTGACCAGGGTCGCCGCGCTGATGGACCTCCTCGGTGAACCGCAGCGGGCCTATCCCGTCATCCAGGTGGCCGGCACCAACGGCAAGGGCAGCACCGCCATCATGATCGAGACGCTGCTGCGTTCCGCGGGCCTGCGCACCGGGCGGTTCTCCAGCCCGCACCTGTCGGATGTGCGTGAGCGCATCGTGATCGACGGCGAACCCATCAGCGAGGAACGCTTCGCTGAGGTGTGGGCGGACATCGAGCCCTACGTCGACATGGTGGACGAGCAGCAGCTCGACGGCGTGGCCATGACGTTCTTCGAGGTCATCACCGGCATGGCGTACGCGGCGTTCGCCGACGCCCCCGTCGATGTCGCGGTGATGGAGGTGGGCCTGGGCGGGCGTTGGGACGCCACGTCGGTGGCCGACGCGGCGGTCGCCGTGGTCACGCCCATCGGGATGGACCACACGCACATCCTGGGCAACACGCTGACGGAGATCGCGGGGGAGAAGGCCGGCATCATCAAGCCCGGCGGCACCGCCGTGTTCGCCGGCCAGGCTCCCGAGGCCGCCAAGGTGCTGCTGGCCGCCGCCGTCGAGGCCGGCGCGTCGATGAAGGCCGAGGGTCCGGATTTCGGCCTGCTGGAGCGCGGCCTCGCCGTGGGTGGCCAGTTGCTGCGCATCGAGAGCGTCGGCGGCCCTGTGGCTGACGTCTTCCTGCCTCTCTACGGTGAACACATGGCCCGCAACGCCGTGCTCGCGGTGGCGGCGGTCGAGGCGTTCCTGGGCGGTAAGCCGCTCAACCCGGAGATCATCGTCGAGGGGCTGGGCGCCGTCGAGGCCCCGGCGCGCCTGGAAGTGGTGCGCACCTCGCCGCCGATCGTGATCGACACCGCCCACAACACGCAGGCCGCCCGCGCCACCATCGACGCGGTGGAGGAGAGCTTCGACTTCGCGCCCACCATCGGTGTCGTGGCCATGATGCAGGACAAGGACGCCGCGGAGGTGCTCGAGATCTTCGCTGAGAAGATGGACCAGGTGGTCATCACCCAGGTCTCCTCGACCTCCCGGGCTCGGCCCGTCGACGACCTCGCCGCCGTCGCCGAAACGGTGTGGGAGACCAGCAAGGTGCACCGCGCCCCCAGCATGCGTGAGGCTCTGGACCTGGCCGTCATGCTGGCTGACACCGCCAGCGTCCAGGCCGGTGTGCTCGTCGCGGGGTCCGTCATCGCTGCGGGCGAGGCCCGCGACCTGTTGAAGAAGAGGGACGCCCAGTGACCCTCGCGCCCGACAACCCCATGCGCAGCGCGGCCATGTCGGTGCTGCTCTTCGAGGTGATCATCATCTGGTTGGCCTACATCGGCATGATCCAGGTCTCGGGCGTCGATCTCGCGGTCGCGGCCGCCTGGAGTGCAGTGGCCACGCTCTTGTGCATCGGCGCCCTCGCCGGCCTTCGGAAGCGCTGGGGCTATCTGGCGGGATGGGCCGCCCAGGCCGTCCTCATCGGATTGGGCGTTCTCACCCCGTGGATGTACGCCATGGGTATCATCTTCGCTTTGATCTGGGCGACGTGTGTGATCCTCGGCAAGAGGATTGAGGCCCACCGGCATGGAGGTAACCCACAGTGAGCGAAAAGACGCTCGTCATCATCAAGCCCGACGTGGTGGAGGCCGGTAACGCTGGAAAGGTACTGGCCCGCTACGAGGAGGCCGGGCTCTCCATCGTCGCCATGGAACTGCGCACCATCGACGGTGCCTTCGCGGACCGGCACTACGAGGAGCACCTGACACGCGACTTCTACCCGAAGCTGCGTACCTTCATGACCAGCGGCCCCATGATCTCCCTCGTCCTGTGCGGGCCGGACTGCGTCTCCCAGGTGCGTGAGCTCAACGGGGCCACGGATCCGGCCAAGGCCGAGCCGGGCACCATCCGGGCGGATTTCGGCGACAGCGGCCCGCGCAACGCGGTGCACGCCTCTGATTCGGCTGAGTCCGCGGCGCGTGAGATCGCGCTCTGGTTCCCGGCCCTCTGACCCGGAACCCCACGAGGTTAGGGTGGGGCTGTGAGCCAGCTTCCCCCGCCCGAACAGCAGCCCTCCCCCCAGTGGGGGCCACCACAGCAATGGGCGCCGCCGCTGCCTGAGCAGCGACGCGACGTGGCGTTCCCTGCGCCGACGTGGATCCCGGCCCCGCCGTCGATGCCGACGACGCCGGTCGGGTACCACCAGTTCTGGCGCGCGCCGGGGATCGCCCCGTGGCGCCCCATCGTCGTGGTGCTCATCCTGGCGGTGGCGTTCTTCGGCTTCGCTGTGCTCGCCACGCTGGCTGCCGTGGGCGTCGAGGTGGCCACCGGGGCGGTGGACCCGGACGACCTCATGGGGATGCTCGAGGAGGGCCGTGTCACGCCGGGCCTGGTGCTGGCCAACAGCATCGCCATCGGCCTGTTGCTGCCATTCGCGCTGCTGACCGGCCACCTCGTGAAACAACGCCCCGGCTTCCTGCATTCAGTGGTCGGACGGGTGCGCTGGGGTTGGTTCTGGATCTGCGTCGCCGCGTCGCTGGTGGTGCTCGGGCTCAACATGGGCATCGAACTCTCGCTGACGGGTACCGCGGACCTGGAGCTGCAGATCCGGCCCTACACCTGGTGGCTGCTCATCGGGCTGCTGCTGGTGACGCCCTTCCAGGCAGCGGCAGAGGAGTACCTGCTGCGGGGCGTGGTCTTCCGCACCGTGGGCTCCTGGTTCAGGCCTCCCGTCGTGGCCTTCATCGTCGGTGCCGTCCTGAACTCGGCGCTGTTCATGGTGATGCACGGCGCGGCAGACCCGTGGCTCAACGTCTTCTACTTCAGCCTGGGTGCCCTGTTGAGCTGGCTGACGTGGCGCACCGGTGGCCTGGAGGCGGCGGCCGCCCTCCACATCGTCAACAACATGATCGGCTTCTCCATCGTGCCGTTCCAGGACGTCAGCGGCCTGTTCGACCGCTCCGTCGGCACGGGCGGCCCCGTGATCCTGTGGCAGCTGACCGCCTCGGTGATCCTCGTGGTGCTGCTCGACGTGTTGGCGCGGCGACGTCGACTCGCGACGCTCGGCCGGGGCTAGGCCAAAGCGCACCCCGCGGATATCCTTGACCACGCTATGACTACGATGCCCACTCTGCCCACGCACTCGGTGTTCGACCGCCTCGAGCCGCTGCTGGCGAGCGTCAGCAAGCCCATCCAGTACGTGGGCGGTGAACACAACTCCGTCGTGAAGGACTGGGACAGCGTCAGCGTGCGCTGGTGCCTCTCCTACCCGGACGCCTACGAGGTGGGCCAGCCCAACCAGGGCGTGGCCATCCTCTACGAGATCCTCAACGAACGCGACTGGATCCTCGCGGAACGCACCTACTCCGTCTGGCCGGACATGGAGAAGGTGCTGCGCGACAACCTCATCCCCCAGTTCACGCTCGACGCCCACCGCCCCGTCGGCATGTTCGACCTGCTGGGCGTCTCGTTCTCCACGGAGCTGGGGTACACGAACCTGCTCAACCTCATCGACCTGTCCGGCCTCACGCTGCACGCCGACCAGCGCAGTGGGCACGAGCCGCTCGTCGTGGCCGGCGGGCACGCGGCGTTCAACCCGGAACCCATCGCGGACTTCATCGACGTCGCGGTGCTCGGCGACGGCGAGGAGGCCTCGCTGCACATCTCCGACATCGTGCGGGAATGGAAGGCCGAGGGGCGCGAAGGCGGCCGCGACGGGCTGCTGCTGCGCCTGGCCATGACCGGCGCGTTCTACGTGCCCAAGTTCTACGACGTCGACTACCTCGACGACGGGCGCATCCAACGCGTCGCCCCGAACCGGCCCGAGGTGCCGTTCCAGGTGCGCAAGCACACGCTCATGGACCTCGACGCGTGGCCCTATCCCAAGAAACCCATCGTCCCCATGGCGGAGACGGTCCACGAGCGCTACTCCGTGGAGATCTTCCGCGGCTGCACCAGGGGCTGCCGCTTCTGCCAGGCCGGCATGATCACGCGCCCCGTCCGCGAACGCAGCATCGAGACCATCGGCGCCATGGTGGAGGGCGGCCTCAAGGCCACCGGTCTGGAGGAGATCGGGCTGCTGTCGCTGTCGTCGGCGGACCACTCCGAGATCGCTGAAGTCACCCGCCAGTTGGCGGACCGGTACGAGGGCAGCAACGTCTCGCTCTCGCTCCCGTCCACCCGCGTGGACGCGTTCAACATCGACCTCGCCAACGAACTCTCGCGCAACGGTCGGCGCTCCGGCCTCACGTTCGCGCCCGAGGGCGGCTCGGAGCGCATGCGCAAGGTCATCAACAAGATGGTCAGCGAGGAGGACCTGATCAACACGGTCGCCGCCGCCTTCTCCTCCGGCTGGCGCCAGGTCAAGCTCTATTTCATGTGCGGGCTGCCCACGGAGACCGACGAGGACGTGCTGGCCATCGCAGACCTCGCGCGCCGCGTCATCGAGACCGGGCGCCAGGCGTCCGGCACCAAGGACATCCGCTGCACCGTCTCGATCGGCGGCTTCGTGCCGAAGGCACACACGCCCTTCCAATGGGCCGGTCAGGCGAGCTCCGAGACCATCAACAGCCGGCTGATGCTCCTCAAGGAGACCATCAAGCAGGACCGCAACTACGGC
Source organism: Tessaracoccus sp. ZS01 (assembly GCF_022342445.1). Lineage (NCBI taxonomy): Bacteria > Bacillati > Actinomycetota > Actinomycetes > Propionibacteriales > Propionibacteriaceae > Tessaracoccus > Tessaracoccus sp. ZS01. The sequence continues at coordinate 212,590 of NZ_PQFE01000003.1, forward strand.
CGCGCAATCGGTCTTCGCTACCACGAGGGTGAGCCCGGCGTGGTCGAGGGGCTGCTGTCGCGCGGCGACCGCCGCATCGGACGCGTCATCGAGCGCGTCTGGCGCGAGGGCGGCAAGTTCGACGGTTGGAGCGAGCACTTCTCCTACGAGCGCTGGGTCGCCTCGGCCAATGACGAGCTGGCGAAATTCGGCATCGACCTGGAGTGGTACACCCAGCGGGAACGCAGCTACGAAGAGGTGCTCCCGTGGGACCACCTGGACGCCGGCCTGGACCGTGACTGGCTCTGGGAGGACTGGCAGGACGCGCTGGACGGCCGCGAGGTCGAGGACTGCCGCTGGACCCCGTGCTTCGACTGCGGCGTGTGCCCGCAGCTGGACACCGAGATCCAGATCGGCCCCACCGGCAAGGTGCTGCTCCCGCTCACCGTAGCCAAGCCCAACCTGGCCTGACC
>NZ_PQFE01000040.1:0-254 GCF_022342445.1 Tessaracoccus sp. ZS01
ATCAGAAAAGGTTGCACTCGGGTCTGGAGTATTCAACCCCGAATCGGGTCGAGGCGGCCTGGTACGAGGCCCAACAAGCAGCGTGAAATCATGTTTGGAACCGGTCCGAAATTCGTCCCACCGCTCAACGGATACTACTGTTGCGGATCGCCATCCCCATCGCGTCTGTGACCAACTCCGTGCGCATGTGATCGGCCAACGCGTAACCGACGACCTTCTTGCTGAAGCAGTCCAGCACCGTCGCCAGATACACC
>NZ_PQFE01000041.1:0-252 GCF_022342445.1 Tessaracoccus sp. ZS01
AGAACCAGACGGACCGCCTGCTCCCGAAACTCAGGGCTGAACTTCCTACGCGTCATTAGTAATCCATTCCATTCCTCCCGATACCCTACCAATCGGGTCCATGGTCCGGAATCAATCCCTCAGCTCAACGCGGCCAGGCGGGCCGCCTCCACCGGGGGCGGGGCCTTCGCCGGGTCAGGGTGCTGTTCCCGGTAGATCTTGACCCAGTAGCCCAGCGAGCTCTCATTGATCTCCAACTCCCGCGCGACCTGC